>PWFZ01000464.1 GCA_003555185.1 Balneolaceae bacterium
CGCAAGATTCTGGGATATTGAAACTCAGCTTCTTGCTGGAAAGGATGAAAAGCTGGGTGGAACATGGCTTGGGGTTACAAAACAGGGAAAGTTTGCAGCGCTTACAAACTATCGTGATTTAAATAACATTAAACATGATGCCCCGAGCCGTGGAAAAATTGTAAAAGACTATCTTGCAGGCGATGAAGATGCGCTCAACTATTTAAAAGAGCTGGATCTATCGGCTGAAGAGTATAATGGATTTAACCTAATTAACGGGACACCCGATCAACTGTATCATTATTCAAATCAAACAGAAAAAATCACAACCATAGAACCGGGAATTCATGGAATAAGCAATGCAGTGCTTAATACTCCCTGGCCTAAAGTAGAATCGGCTAAATCTGCATTTAAGGAAATAATTAATGAAGAGGAAATAAACGAGAATGAGATTTTCAAACTACTTGGTTACTCAAAGCAGTACCCATTAACCCAATTACCGAATACAGGCTTATCTGAAGAAATGGAAAAGTTGGTGTCCCCTGTTTTTATCAAATCGGAAGACTACGGAACCAGATGTTCAACGTTAATTAAAGTTAGAAATGATGGTGAGTTAACTTTTATCGAGAAAACCTATAAACCAAGTGCCGGAGCCGTAACAAGCGAAGCCAGATTCAATTTCACAATTACGTCTTAAAGGTCTCTTAATCGTTCACGTGCACGTTTTTTGTAATCTCCATCCACTTTTTGATTTAGAGCAACATTGTAGTAGGCTCTGGCTGATTCTTTATCGTCTACCCTCTCGGCTGCCAGGCCTGCATAATAGTTGGAAAGAGAGTAAAATATTCGTTTTTCTCTATTCGGTAAATTTTCACCGTATGAAATGCTCTTTTCGAAATCAGCTGCAGCTTCAGATATTCTCCCTGCTCTGTAATGAGCTCGGCCACTCCAGTAATAAAGTTCTTCATTTACCACATCTCCACCTTCCAATGAGTGAGTAGCCCAATGCTCTATAGCTTTACTTACCTGATGATTAACAGCGTTTGTCTGTCTTTGATTGAAAAGTGTTCGAACAATAAGTCGCCTGTAATACCCATTATTAGGATATTGCTCTACAAGTTGTTCAAAATACCTCATAGCCTCCCCGGAATTCCCTTCATAATTAAGCAGGATATTCCCCATAAAATAGGTTGCTTCGGGGCGCGAAAAGACGCCTCCGGCGGATGCATTCCCAATTTTCTCTAAACCTTTTTCACGGTCACCATCGGGTAAAAACCACGATACTGCCCGAACCGCCGGGTACTTATCAGGAACGTATTCCGAATAGTAAAGCTTCATTCCCTCAACAAACTCATTGTCTTTTAAATCCGGTCGGATTTCCATAATACGTTGGTAAGCAACATACGATCTGCGCCCGATACGCATAGCCTGAATCCACTCCTCACGATTCGATAAATGCCTCGCGATATATCCATTAGCCAAAGCCCTGATCAATAAGCCATCCGGGTGATCTGTCTCATTACTCAGTAATCTTCCGGCTTTATGATCACTCCTTTGCATAGCCTCCAATAGCTGCTCATCATATGAGTAGTTATTAAGATCTTCAAGTACATCCCACCACAACTCCATGGCTGTCCACATTGTCCATATAGGATGATCGGGGTGTTCCTCCATCCAGGGAGCTAAAATTTCGTACGATGCTTCTGCATTTCGGTTATAGAGTGAGTCGATTGCCGATATGGCATCTTTTTGGAAATCATCATCATCTATCAGAATGATCGACTGCCCGTATGAAAGGGATGATAATGAGCAGAATATTAATATTAAAAAAAGACCTATAAAGAAGTTCTGCCGCATTATCTGATAAGGTTATTTTAAATATTCAAGGAACCATCCCTCCGTTAAATCAAGTGCTTCAGAAAATTCAGAAGGGAAATCCTCTTCTTCGAACGGATGAGAAACTTCAAACGTATGGCCGGCATTGTCGATCAGACGAATTTCTTTATGGTCTGACGGACAATTTCTGTACAGTTTTTCAGTTTCATTGTGCGAAACAGCCTCATCTTTTTTACCTGCAATGAACATCGATGGGATGTGTAAATCTTTTACGCGATTTATCGCCATTAAACGGGGGGCATTATCTATCGCGTCGTTGTATACGTCTACATCAAGCTTTAATATCTGACCCGTTCGTGAGTTTTTAATCTCCGTAAATCCTTTTTTGTTCCAGTCGGCAATCATCTCTTTGCTCCAACGGGCATTATAATCGGATACGGCAGACCATGTTACCAGACATTGAATTTCCGGGAATTCTGCGGCGGCGGAAACTGCGGTATGCCCACCACGAGAATGTCCAACAATTCCTATCTGATCTGTGTCAAAAATCACTTTGTCATTCGTGATCTCTTTATTTTTCAGGGCTTCAATTAAAGATCCAATATCACCCATATCACCGGAAAGTGGCTGTTTGGCGAACAATTCAGGCTGATCAAAATCCGTCATACTTTCACCGACACCATTTTTGGAATGATTGAATGCCAGCACGGCAAAACCGGCTCTTGCCAACTCCTCGCAGGCATCAGGAAAAGCACCCCAGTCTTTAAACCCCTTAAACCCGTGCACAAAAAGTATCACCGAAAATACCGTTCCGGGGGTGGTAACCGGTGTGTAAAGGTCGTAATAAATGGGAAGATCTTCTTTGGATTGAACGGATCCTACGTGTTTAGCAATGCTGCTATAACTCATCCTTCCTCTTTATTAAAATCGAGCGTATCAAGCTTTACAAGCCTTCTAAGGTTATTGATTTCATTTTGCTGCAGATATCTCCAGCGCCCGACAGTGAGATCTTTCTCGCTTAATCCGGCATATTTAATTCGTTTAAGTCTTACCACATCGGCACCGATATGATCAACCATTCGGCGAATTAAGTGATTTCTGCCTTCAAATACCGAAATGATGATCTTATCTTCGTGCAGCGGATCACGTTTAACAGAATGCGGTTTGATGAATCCATCTTCCAAATCCACTCCTTCACGTAAATTTTCTACTTCCTCATCAGTTAATATCCGGTTGGGGGTTATTAAATACGTTTTTTTCACCTGAAAACTTGGGTGCATCAAACGATGAGCTAAATCTCCGTCGTTCGTTAAAATCAACAATCCCTGTGTGTCCCTATCTAAACGACCGGCCGGATATACCCGATAACCTGTAGCGGTTTCGATGGTATCCATCACGGTGCTACGATCTTTTTCATCATCCGTAGTGGTAATCGTCCCGGACTTTTTGTTGAGTAAAATGTATATAAATGGTTCAAGTGAAAGCTCCTGGCCATCAACAACTACTTTATCGGCTTTCTTAACTTTAGAGCCGAGCTCCGTTACAACTTTACCGTTGACCTTTACTCTTCCGGCACTGATATAATTATCAGCTTCACGACGTGAACAAAGTCCGGCATGTGCAATAAATTTATTGATCCGCATCTCCTCTTTTACATGAGGTTCCTGGCTTGCCGTTTTAGGGTTCGTTAATGATCCCTTAGACCGATATGACTTTACCTTCCCTTTACTTGTGGATTTACGATTATCTTTTTTCGCAAAAGGCTCCATACTCTTATCAGATCGTGACGGTTTGGGACGCGACGTTTTAGGACCGGTGTGTTCCGTTCTGGAAGTAGATCGTTCTGATCTCCCACCACTTCTTTCCGTTCTTGACGAGCTACGCTCAGTTCTTCCACTGCTTCGCTTCTCACCACCACCTCTTTGACCACCGCTTGTACGCTGATCGCGGCCTCCTGTTTTCTTTGTTCGGCTTGATCCACTTCTTCCCTTCGACTTCGATGAGCGTGATGATTCATTTGAATCGTCTTCGCGCTGATCTTCATCTGATTTCAAAAGCGGTTTCGGGTTAAATCTTTTTTTATTATCTGACATAAAAAGGGGTATCTATATTATTAAAATGATTGTACTTCAAATTCTTTTAGGTCGAACCAATCTGAGTTACCAAAATCTGTATTGATGATGATTCCCCCGATCAAAGCGACTTTCTTATTTTCGAAATGTGAAGATGTTTTTTCAAGTAACGTTTTCACTCGTTTATCTATTTGGGAAAACATTTGATCCGTTGCTGCAATCAACGGCTCATCTTCTTTCACGATCGCTGCACGGCTTTCATTAAGCTCCTCTGCGATTTTCCACTGTTGATAATCCAGCTCCTGATCCAATTCTGACTTCTTCCCGGATTTAAATGCATCCACAGTTGCCATTAATGCACCACAGCAAGTCGTTTCAAGGGCCTGACCACCACGAACAACCATACCGGTATGTCCGGTTTCGGAAATACCGATATGTGGTCCGTACTGAATAATTGCAAATCCATTATCAGGAATATGGGCAGCAAAAGCTTTGAATCCTGTCAGGCCCGCAAAAGGAAAACCTCCAAGGCCACCAAGTTCAAACGGATTCTGATTATCAATGTGGTCTCTAAAATTCATTGCCGATCGAATGATTTCATCACTACAAACGGATGTCCCTAAAATAGTTTTTTTGCTATCGAACTGATGTTCATTAATGAGTTTTTCAATACTCTGAGACGTTACATCATCTCCTTTCTGTGCATTTGGGTATAAATTTTCAATAGTAGAATTCAAAACGGAAATATTTACTGTGAATGGTTAAAGTGCCGGGGTTAAAAGTACCGGTTTAAGTGGTTAAATCTAAATATGCTCTGCTTGATAAAATCAAAGACTTACAACAACAGGTTAGATCAAACTCGATATTTTGAGTCAGTTGGTAAAAAAGCGAAGAAACACTCTTATAAATTAATACGGCAAGC
Organism: Balneolaceae bacterium; assembly: GCA_003555185.1. Taxonomy (GTDB): domain Bacteria; phylum Bacteroidota; class Rhodothermia; order Balneolales; family Balneolaceae; genus SW132. Next base: position 4,810 of record PWFZ01000464.1, read on the forward strand.
CAATTCAAACGATTATTTGTATTTCTCTTCAGGATTAAAAGAGCGTTCGTCAATCACAAATTTTAGTGATTTCTCATTTTCCACGGCTCTGTAAAAACAAGTTCGATATCCCTGATGGCAGGTCCCCTCTCCCTGCACCTTAACTTTCAGCTGAATCACATCTTGATCGCAATCAACGAGGATTTCCTCAATTCTTTGTGTAAGTCCGGATGATTCACCTTTTACCCAAATCTTATTTCTACTGCGGGAAAAATAGGTGGCTTTTCCGGTTTCAATCGTCATCAAAAGTGCTTCTTCATTCATCCATGCAAACATCAGTACCTCTTTCGAATCGGCATCAACTGTTATACATGGAATTAGACCTTCGCTATTAAACTTGGGTGCCAATTCTGTTCCAAGCTCTATCTGTTCTTTGTTGATACGATTGGAAAACATTTGCTCACTCATTCTAATTTCTCACTATTCTTTTGATCTTTTTTGGGTACAGGATCGTAACCCGATGTGCCCCATGGATGACATTTTGAAAGTCGTTTTAGTCCTATCCAAACTCCTTTCAAAGCTCCCCACTCCTTTATAGCTTCAATCATATATGTAGAGCAAGTAGGTGTGTGCAGACAATTTGAACCCAACCATGGTGAAATTATCAACTGATATAATCGCACAAGCTTTATCAAAATCCACTGCAATGCCTTTTGAAGGCTACGAATGATCGACTTCGAATGTGGTTTTTCCGCTTTTGTCATCTTTTAGGGTGATACCCATTTTTTGCAAATCATCCCGAATTCTATCGGATGTCTCAAAGTCTTTTTTTGCCCGCGCTTCAGCACGCATCTTAATCAGTAGTTCAACCAACTCATCTGTCTTTCCACTGTCGGAACTACTTTCGGATTTCAGTCCTAAAATATCCGATACAAATACGTTAAATGTAGACTTCATTTTATCAAACTGACCGGATGAAATTGCATCTTTTTCAATCTGACCATTATGTAAAGCATTAATTTTATTTACGATTTCAAACAGCGTAGCCAAAACCTGTGCCGTATTAAAATCATCGCTCATTCTATCGTAACAACGATCGCAAAGCTCCGCAATTTCATTATCCAGGCTTCCCGGAGAAGTATTGCCTGATAAATCCAACTTCTCTAAAAGATCAAGCGCCGTCATTAACCGGTTATATCCTTTTTCAGCCGCTTCAAGGGCTTCGTTTGAAAAATCAATTTTGCTGCGGTAATGAGACTGAAGCATCAAAAACCGAACCACCATGGGGCTGTATGCCCGTTCCAGGAATTCGTGATCGCCCGAAAAAAGCTGGTCAAGCGTAATAAAATTACCGGCTGACTTGCTCATTTTAGCGCCTTCTATCGTCACCATATTATTATGGACCCAATAGTTTGCCGGATCCGTGCCGTGCGCG
>PWFZ01000118.1 GCA_003555185.1 Balneolaceae bacterium
ATATTGTGAAAGTGGGTGTTGGGCCGGGGTCTATTTGTACCACCCGGGTTGTAACAGGAGTTGGAGTGCCTCAGCTTTCAGCTGTTATGGAAGTCGCAGAGTTTACAAAGAAAAACAACATAGGACTCATTGCTGATGGTGGAATAAAGCAGACGGGAGATATTCCAAAAGCGATAGCCGGTGGTGCTGATGTAGTAATGATGGGATCAATGTTTGCGGGTGTTGATGAAAGTCCGGGTGAAACAATTATTTATGAGTCTAGAAAGTACAAATCGTATCGGGGAATGGGAAGTTTGAGTGCAATGGACAAAGGGTCTAAGGATCGTTATTTCCAGGATGTGGAAGACGATCTTAATAAACTTGTACCCGAAGGAATTGAAGGAAGAGTACCCTATAAAGGAAGTTTGAGTGAAGTAATTCATCAGATGAATGGTGGTATTCGGGCAGCCATGGGGTATTGTGGAGCTAAAGACATTGAAGCGCTGCAAAAAGCAGAATTTGTTCAGATCTCTGCAGCAAGCTATAGAGAAAGTCATCCTCACTCTGTCCAAATCACCAAGGAAGCTCCAAATTATTCTGTATAATGGAATTGAAGTTTTCTTTGCTCATGATATCTTGATGTATGTGGGATTTTATAAAAAAAATATTTTCTGAACGGGAAGGTGATGTAACCGTTGTGGTTTTAGATGATCAAAACCCCGATGGTTCAAGCTCGTTTAAGCTCGCTGCTCTGGATATTGTAAAGGTCGTGTTTCTGGTATTCCTTATTTCAGTAACAATAACAACCGTTATATTTTTTGCTACTCCATTAGGATCGTTGTATCAACAACAGCAGGATCAATCATTACGGCAGGATGTAATTGCCGTAAGTGAGCGATTGATGACACTTCAGGATTCCTTGAGTGCGAGAGACAATCAGTTAAGGGATATGCAGCAAATACTCAGAATGGTGCCAGATACAACGTTCGATGTAGAGACAGTATCAAGCACACAAAGGGCAAGGGGTAGTAGCGATTTTCAACAGGATGGAAGCACCATTTATGCTTTCGACATGCTTTCACAAAACGAAATTATTTTTTCAGGAAATTTGGAACGTTCCCCTGATTTTCCATCTGCTTTCCCAATTCGTGGTACCGTAAGTCAGGGATATTCTTCTGAAACAGGGCATTATGGAATCGATATTGCCGCACAACCCAATACAGAATTCCAATCACTTGCCGATGGTGTTGTAATGCATACCGACTGGAGCATCAATTACGGGTACGTTATTTATTTGCAACACTCAGATGGAATTATTACTGTTTACAAGCACGCATCACGACTCTTGAAAAAACAAGGAGATTTTGTTTTGAAAGGAGATATTTTAGGTATGGTTGATGACACAGGCGTATTAAGCAGTGGCTCACACCTGCACTTGGAAATATGGAAAAATGGAGTGCCGCAAAATCCAATAATGTATCTAATTAATTAACAAACTTATGTTTAACAAAGAGGATAGTAAAAACGTGAACGGATCATCATCTCAATCCCCTGCTCTCAATATGATCAGTGAAGGAACAAAGCTTAAAGGAACAATAAATTCTCAAAATGATATTCGCATAGCCGGAAAGGCTGAAGGCGAAGTGATATCAAAAGGTAAGCTTATAGTCACTTCATCAGGAGTTATTGAGGGGAATGTAAAAGCCGCTGATGCGGACGTTGCCGGAAAAGTTGAAGGTGAATTACATGTTACAAACAAACTGATTTTACGTCAATCAGCTATCATTGATGGAGATATTTTCACGAAGACACTGATTATCGAAGAAGGTGCTCAAATGAATGGATCTTGCAAAATGGGAGCCGATTCAAAAAATCTAGCCCAGTCTTCTGATTCAGATTATGCAAAAGCCACAAAATTAAAATCAGATAAAAAATAAATTTGGTGGATGATGATAAGAGTTACCTTGAGTACCTCTCTCTTGGTTTTGAAATAGCAGTAGGATTATTTGCACCCATTTTGATTGGCTTGTGGCTAGATCTCAAATGGGATTTAACACCCTGGTTAACTCTCTCAGGTGTGGCGGTTGGTATGCTTATCTTCGGAGGAACTCTTTTCCGGCTGATTAGAAATTTAAATAGAAAAAAATAATTGGTTTGAAGTTAAGTGAAATTCCAAAAGGGATCGTAATTACCCTGGGGCTAGGTACTCTTTTATTCTTGTTGACCCTTGTCTTTCTTCCTGAACAAAAAACCGCAGGCTGGCTGGTAGGCTATGGACTTGGGTTAATCACCATTCTCCTTCATTTTATAGCTGCTAAGGCTTTTAGCGGCCTTTCTGACAATAACTTTTTCGGTATATATTTTCTGAGTATTGGTTTGCGATTTTTGCTGGTTCTCGCACTATTCATTTTGATAATAATTTTCGGAAAAATTGATCAAATAAGTTTTACTGTTAGTTTTATAATTTCTTATATTTTCCATTCTGTGATCGAAATTATTTTAATCAATAAAAAACTAACGAACCGCACGGGTTAAAAAAGCGAATAATGAGCCAAGCGTTGCGTCTAACAGCTATTACCATTCTTTTCTTATTGGTGCTCAATCCTGTTTCTCTGGCAGCAGACAATGCTCAGGAAGATGAACCGGTAATTGACGTTATCGGCAAGGTAGTCGATCATGACTATTTAGAGCTGGTAGGTGGTGCTAAATTATATTTGCCAAGGATATTCATGGTAAATGGTGAATGGTACTTATTTGCCAATACACAGTCAGCGGTAGATACCGGAGAATTTGAAAGGGCTGAAGAAGGCTTAGGGTTAATCAGAAGTGATGGGGAAACTATTTCTCTTGATATGTCGATTACTTCCCACCTTATGTACGTTTGGTTTGGCCTGATCTTGACATTATTTATAACTCTTTGGGCGTCCCGGAAATATAAGAAGGGAGTTGGAGCCACTACAGAGCCAAAGGGGATCAGTCAGAATTTGTTTGAAGTGTTTTTTGTATTTATCAGGGATGATATTGCCAAAGAGTATATCCCGGGGGATAAGCACAAAAAGTTCGTAACCTACCTTTTTTCTGTCTTTATGGCGATCTCATTCATGAATTTGTTTGGGTTGTTACCATGGGGGGTTGCTACAACGGCTGACTTGACTGTGACTGCAACGCTTGCGGCAATAACATTTTTTATAACTCAGTGGAATGCGTCGAAGGATCACTGGGAACATGTCTTTATGTTTCCGGGTGTTCATCCGGCAATGAGGATTATTTTGACACCGGTTGAAATTCTTGGTTTGTTCACAAAGCCATTTGCTCTGGCTGTTCGTCTTTTTGCAAACATGCTGTCTGGAAAGATTATGATTGTATGTGTGTTAGGGCTGATCTTTATTTTTACAGATATTTTTGGTCCGGCGGTAGGGTTAAGCTCTAGTATATTCTGGGTAGGACTAACCGCTTTACTGTATATTTTAAAAGCTTTTATTGCGCTATTACAGGCGTACATTTTCACACTGTTGTCTGCGGTATTTATTGGGATGGCAGTAGAAGAACATCATCACGAACATGAAAGTAAAGTTGCAGCAGCAACCGATGTTCATGTTTAATTACAATCAACAAATAAACAAATAAGGTATAAAATATGGGATTCTTAGCAGCAGGACTTGGAGCTGGAATTATCGCTATCGGAGCAGGAATTGGAATTGGTATGATTGGTAAAAGTGCTGTAGAAAGTATTGCTCGTCAACCGGAAGCAGCTGGTGATATCCGTGGCGCAATGATTTTGACGGCAGCCTTTATTGAAGGTGTGGCTCTTTTCGGCGCGATTGTATGTGCTCTATTGGCTCTTAACATTACAGTTTAATTAACTAAAAGGAATGTCTTTTATGGCAAGCGTGGTCGGAATACTCTCTTTCAATACAGGCTTTGCGATTTGGGTATTAATATCCATGGCTGTATTTCTCTTTTTTATGGGGAAATATGCCGTGCCTCATATTGTGAAGGCACTCGAAGATCGTGAAAAGCAGATTAAAGATTCATTAGAAGCTGCAGAGGTTGCTTTAGCAAAAGCTGAGCAGATTTCTAAAGACAATAAAAAAGCGATGAAGGAGGCTGAAGTTCAGGCTCAAAAAATCAGAAAAGAAGCTCTTGAAGATGCTGAGGCATTGCGATCCAAAAAGGTCGAGAATGCAAAAAAAGATGCAGGTAAAATCCTTGCCGATGCAAAACAAACCATCGAACAGGAGAAAAAGAAAGCTCTTACTGAATTAAGAGGGGAGGTTGCAGAACTTGCAATTAAATCCGCATCGCTTATAATAGATGCAGAGCTCGATCAAAAGAAAAACAAGAACCTTGTTGATAATTTTATCAAAGATCTTTCAAAGAACTAGGGTATAAAAAATGATTTCGAAAGTAGCACGGCGATATGCCAGTGCCTTCATACAAACGGCTTTACAACTCGATATGCTTGAACAAGCGAAGGAGGATATGCTTTTTATTGAAGCTACTACCTCCGGTTCAAGAGAATTACAGCTGTTTCTTAAAAGCCCGATTGTCAAGACGGTTGATAAAAAAGAGGCGCTTAAGTCAATTTTCGAATCTCATATCAATAAGGAGTCGTTTTCATTAATCAGTTTGCTCATTTCAAAAGGCAGAGAAGATTATCTGAATGAAATAAGCAGGGATTTCATAGACTTGTACAATAGCCATAAAGGAATTGTAGAGGTTGGAGTTACCACAGTGTCTGTTTTAGCTGAAGATCAAAAGACAAGTATTTTGAATAATCTTGAGCAAAAAACAGGTAAGTCTGTAAAACTTAACCTTTCCGTGGATGAACGGATTCGTGGTGGAGTTATCGTAAAGATAGGTGACACCGTGATTGATGGCAGTGTAAAACACAAAATTAGTCAGCTCAAAAATAAATTTGCAGTCACAGCTGCAGGATAAAAAAGTAGGAAATAACATGAGTCAAGTAAGACCTGACGAAGTATCAGCAATTTTACGTAAACAACTTTCCGGTTTTGACGGAGAAGCAGAAGTTTATGATATGGGAACCGTTCTCGAAGTAGGAGATGGTATCGCTCGTGTTCATGGACTATCCAAAGTACAGGCCGGTGAACTAGTAGAATTACCCGATTCGATAGATGCAGAAGGTAACCCGGTCAGGGGAATGGTATTGAACCTTGAAGAGGACAATGTTGGTATTGTACTTTTTGGTTCCACAAACGATGTTGAAGAAGGGCATACTGTTAAACGTACCGAAAACATTGCTTCTCTGAATGTTGGTAACGGAGTTTTAGGGCGCGTTATTGACCCACTTGGCCGTCCGCTGGATGGTAAGGGCGCTATAACAGGCGAAACTATTAATGTGCCTCTTGAAAGAAAAGCACCGGGTGTAATTTATCGTCAACCTGTAGACGAACCTTTACAAACCGGATTGAAAGCGATTGATTCTCTAATTCCAATTGGTCGTGGACAGCGAGAGCTGATTATTGGTGACCGCCAAACAGGAAAAACGGCTGTTGCGATTGATGCCATTATCAATCAAAAATATACACAGGATAGTGATAAGCCGGTTAAGTGTATTTATGTTGCTGTGGGACAAAAAGGTTCTACGGTTGCTAATATTGTAAAAACTCTTGAAGAAAATGGTGCGATGGAATACACAACTGTTGTATCTGCACCGGCAAGTGCTACTGCACCGATGAGATATATTGCGCCTTTTGCGGGTGCTGCTATTGGCGAATATTTCCGCGATACAGGCCAGCATGCACTTGTAATTTATGATGATCTTTCAAAACAGGCTGTTGCATATCGTGAATTGTCACTATTGTTGAAAAGGCCTCCGGGACGAGAAGCATACCCTGGTGATGTATTTTACCTCCACAGCCGCCTGCTAGAGCGAGCTGCGAAAATTATTGATAATGATGAAGTAGCATCATTGATGAACAATATTCCAGCGGAATTAAAACCACTTGTAAAAGGTGGAGGGTCTTTAACAGCACTCCCGATTATCGAAACTCAAGCAGGTGATGTTTCCGCCTATATACCTACAAACGTTATTTCAATTACTGATGGCCAGATATTCCTTGATACGGATCTCTTCAACTCAGGAATTCGTCCGGCGATTGACGTTGGTATTTCTGTTTCGCGTGTAGGTGGTTCTGCACAGGTTAAATCCATGAAGAAGTTATCGGGTACTCTTAAACTTGATTTGGCTCAGTACAGAGAACTG
>PWFZ01000236.1 GCA_003555185.1 Balneolaceae bacterium
AGCCGCTCTTTTACGTTTTCCGACATCGATGTCTTCCGTAGCATTTCACCCATTTGGTCAGCTACAGATCGGAAGCGATTGGTGTAAAGTTGCAGGTTTACAGCTTCGGATCTTTTTTCTGAATCGTTATGCGAAACGAGACCTGTCGGGTTTTTAAAACCCGACAGGTCTTTTATGTCGAGATATTTCATCAACCATGTACCATCATTTAACAACTCACCCTGCCAGCCGGCTTCAATAACCGTCGTGCTGTGTGGATCAAGAATGAGTGCCGGTCCCATAAGTTTACGTCCCGGCTGAAGATTTTCTCGCAGGTATATTTTTTTGAATGTGGATGAAGGACCAGCTATTGACTTAGTCGAATCTAAAGCTTTCCCGTCATCCCCCTGAAGAGCGTTGCTCTTCTTTCCCCCTTCAAAGGGGGACCTGTTTTCCTCATGTACAGTTTTTTCCGAAACTTTTACGCGGATGGCTTCTAATTCAATGATTCGATTTTCAATCCAGTGGCCGTAATGATTTGTATATGCTGCCTTAAAATCATCTTTAATTATGTTGGGTTTGGTGAAATTGATTTCCAGGGAGTTGTCCTGACCTTTAAGCCGTAAAAACAGCTGACGGTTTGCAATCTCAATTTGCTTATCGGGCACTCCTTGATTGATAAGGTCTTTTTTTGCTTCAGTGATGAGATCATCAAACCAAACAGATAGGTGCGATTTTACGTCATTAAGTGACTGTAACACCTGACGCGTAGCTATTTTCTCTATTTTTGCCTGCCGCAGGCCATAAGCACTGAGAAGTCCGGCATCGGATGGGACGAGCACATTATTCATATTCAATTTCCGGGCGATTGCCAGTGCATGCTGCGCTCCGGCGCCTCCAAATGCAACCATGGTATACTCTGAAGGATCGAACCCTTTTTGTATGGATATTTTTCGAATTGTCTGAGCCATCCGCTCATTAGCGATATCCAGAAACCCCTCCAGAATTTGTTCGCGAGATAATCTCCGGTTCTGTGGTCTTTCAGAAAAACGATCGATGATCTCCGTTAATCGATTCTCTGCTGCTTCCGGTACAATAGAGATGTGGAAATTAGCAGGATGCAGCCGTCCGCTCAGCAGGTTTACATCAGTGATGGTGAGGGGGCCTCCTCTTCCATAACACGCCGGACCCGGATCAGCGCCCGCGCTTTCGGGCCCCACGGTTAAACTTTGTCCATCAAAACAACAAATAGAGCCGCCGCCTGCTGCCACGGTTTCAATATCAACGGCTGGTGCACTTAAAGTGGCGTCACCTACAGTGTGTTCGTAAACATAATCAATATCACCATCGTAGCGTGCAACGTCACTGCTGGTTCCTCCCATATCGAAAGAGATGATTTTTAAATCTTTTTCGAGACCTCCGGGGTTTCTATTGTTTGAAAGATCAGCATCAGAAACATTTTCATCATCTTTTTGAGACAAACCCCGGAGGTCTTTTGCCACCCGTTTTCCAATCGCGACAGCCCCAATCACCCCGCCGGCAGGGCCGCTTAAAAGTCCGTCTTTTGGGCGATAGTAATCTGCTTCCACCAAATTTCCGCCGCTGCTCATTACCCGTAAAGAATGTCCCTGAATTACCTTTGAAATCCGGCTGAGATATCGCTCCATAATTGGAGTCAGATATGCGTTTACATCTGTCGTTACTGCTCTGGGTACAATTTTAATTTCGGAGCTCAATGCCGATGAACGGGAAATAAACTCTACGCCTAATTCGCGTAAAACATTCTCTACTCGTTTTTCGTGATCAGGATTTCGATAGCTGTTCATCAGGCAAACCCCGGCTGACTCAATCCCTTTTAGATGAGGCTTAATACGTCGTTTTAACTCTTCAATATCTATAGGTTTGATGACATCACCGACGGAGTCAATTCGCTCGGGCACCTCTACAATATGGTGATAGAACGGGGTTGATTTATGGATATCCAGAGCAAAAAGGTCAGGCCGCTGTTGGTTTTTGATATGCAGTAAATCACGGTAGCCTTCTGTGATCAGATAAAGGGTTTTACCTCCGCTGCGCTCCAATAGCGCATTTGTTCCTTTAGTGGTAGAAAGACGCATTTGCAAAAGAGGAAATGGCTGACCAATCGGAGTTTTTGTGATGATCCGTAAACCTAATACCGGTGCCTCTTCCGGGCTGCGCAGTTCACATGGCAGATGATTTCCGCCAGGAAGATCTATTTCCCGGTCTAAAGTTAATTCAGACCGTTTTGCATTGAATCCAATAACTTTAGAAATCACATTTGGGTTGTTGAGCAGCAAAAAAGTATACCCAACAAAAAAGTTATCAGGCAACACTTCATCCAGTGTAATCCGGACTTTTGTTGATTTTCCATCTGTTACAATTCCCCGAAGTGCACTGCTGCTTAATACTTTACAGCGAAACTCCTCACTATCAGGAGAAACTGCTATGCAATCTGTGAAGGTTCCACCCGTATCGATATAGAATTTCCATTCAGATTCAGTATCCGATTTTAGTGATTGGTGCATAGAAGAAGTGATCGTGTTTTTTAAATGAAAAAGGAAGATGATGCATATTTTGATGAAAGGAAAGGATTATGAGATGGAGCAGGACTCACTGATCAAAAATAAGCTGAACTATAGTGAATGCTTTTTAATTGTTAAAACTTTAAATAGGTGTGGATATGGAGGTAGAAATTTATTTCCAAATAGTATCTAAAAAAAGTAATCCCTATCATTTGCCCTCATATAATATTTGTAAGTCATGAATGAGAATCTGTCGCTGACTCTTCCTTTTTCTGATCCGGTAATGATTTTTGCACTGGTGATGCTGATCATCCTATTGGCTCCGCTTATTTTCAACAAACTGAAAATACCCGGAATTGTTGGATTGATTCTGTCCGGTACGTTAGTGGGTCCCGGCGTTTTGGGGTTGCTAGAGCGGGATAGCACCATCGAGCTGTTGGGAACAGTAGGATTACTCTATCTGATGTTCATGGCAGGTCTCTCTATAGACCTAAATCGATTTGAGAAGCTGCGAAATCGCAGCATCGGTTTTGGTACACTTTCGTATGTATTGCCGGCAGCCGGCGCATATTTTTTAGGAATATACTTTCTTGAGTATTCCGTTGCTACATCGCTTTTACTGGGAGCTATTGTGGGTTCACATACTCTGCTGGCCTATCCAATAGTTGAGCGGTTGGGGATTACAAAGAATACTGCTGTAACAATGTCGATGGGAGGGACGCTTGTAACGGATACTTTGTCTTTGGGGATATTGGCGATCATTGCCGGTACTGCTGGTGATGCCCAGGGAGCAGGATACTGGGTCACTTTTGCCACGTCTGTTACTGTATTTGTGGTTGCTGCAGTTTTGATTTTACCGAGGCTTGGACGCTGGTTTTTTAGAAATGTGAAGTATCATAATAATACTGATTTTGTATTTATGGTTGCGGTTCTCTTTACCACCGCATTTCTGGCTGAACTTGCGGGGCTTGCATCCATTATTGGTGCCTTCCTTGCCGGATTACTGCTGAACCGACTTGTGCCCGGAAGCGGTACGTTAATGAGCAGAATTCAATTTGTTGGAAATGCGCTCTTTATTCCATTTTTCCTGATTTCTGTAGGTATGCTGGTGGATGTAGCAGTCCTTACAAGCTACGATGTATGGGAAAAAGCCATCGCATTTACCCTTCTTGTGGTTATTGGTAAAGGGCTTGCCTCACTCATTATTAAGTACATCTTTAATTACACAATGGAAGAGGGTTTCGTTATTCATGGACTTACGACCCCTCAATCGGCAGCAACTTTGGCGGTGACCTTATTGGGTTATGAACTCGGCTTTTTTGATCAGGTAGCCGTTAATGCCGTTGTAATATTAATACTATTTTCCTGTTTGATTGGTCCATGGCTTGTGGAAAAATATGGGCGTATTGTTGCTTCGCAGGAAGAAAACAAACCCTATAGTTCTGCGGATGCACCTCAGCGGATTTTGGTTCCGCTTGCAAATCCTGAAACTTCTGATGCACTTATGGACATTGCGTTTATGGTGCGTGATCAAAAATCTGACCAGCCAATCTATCCGCTAACAGTTGCCCGCGATGGGGCTGATGTGGATGGGAATGTTGCAAGAAGTGAAAAAATGTTGAGTCATGCCGTTATTCATGCAGCATCAGCAGAAGTTCCCGTAAGCCCGGTTACACGTATTGATCTGAATATTGCCATGGGAATTTCCCGCGCTGTTGAAGAAAAACGAATTACAAACATTGTCATTGGCTGGAATGGGGAAGTTTCAACTCGCCGGAAAATATTTGGTAGTGTATTGGATCAACTGCTCGAAGAAGTGGATGAAATGGTGATGGTATGTAAAATTGATAAGCCTGTGAATACATTTCAACGGTTAATCGTAGCTGTTCCCCCATTTGCGTCTTTGGAAATGGGATTTCCCGGAACTATCCGATCACTGAAATTAATGGCCGAACAGATAGGCGTGGAGATGATTGTAGTTTCTACAGATGAGCGTGATCCATACGTGCGAAAAGGAATTAAAAAAGTAAAACCCGATATCGATATTGAATTTTCCACAATCAACCTTTGGTCAGATCTGCCTAAGTGGCTAGATCAAAATATTGAAGAAGATGATCTATTTACGCTTGTAAGTGCACGTGAAGGAACCATCTCGTGGAGGCCCGGACTTGATAGACTCCCGAGGGTCATTTCCCAGCGTTACCCGGAACTGAGCTTCATTACAACCTACTCCTCAGAAGTGGAGGAAGAAGCAGATCAGGGAATGGGATACAATCAAAACTTCGATATCATCCATCAAAGCAGGATTCAGCTGAACCTGAAGAGTAAAGATATTGAATCTGCGCTTGGAGAAATCGTAAGAGGGGATAAAGCATTTGCGGATATATCTACAGAGCGAATCACCAGAAGATTATTGGAAAATAGTTCTGACTACTCTCCGGAAGTGATGCCGGGAGTTCTGTTTTATGAGTCGCACACGTCAAAAGTTGACAGGCAGGTTCTCTTTATTGGAACGTCAAAAGAAGGTATAAATGTAAATCATACAGCGAATCAGGCGTATATTATTTTAGTACTTCTAAGTCCAAAGGATATGAAAGTACAGGATCATATAAGAATGCTAAATAGAGTGACTAAGCTTATTCGCCCTAATAAAGATGTAGAGAGTATGAAAAATGCCACCGATCCTAAAGAGATTATTAGTGCATTAATGGCCCGATAAATAGTCTTTGTCTGAATGAGGCTGTTTAAAAAGTGAATTAACACGTAAACAAGCTTAAATAACTCACCCCAATTCCCTAAACAGATTAAGGTTTGGCTTGAAATGTAAGCACAAATATGTTAATATGTTTTTATGCGAACTACGATAGACATACCGGATTCATTAATGAAAAAAGCGAAGAAGAAAGCGATAGAGGAGGGAATTACGCTTAAACAGTATTTTACCCAAACTCTGGAAAAAGATCTTCAAGAGTCCTCATCAAACAAAAGTACGCCCTGGAAAGAATTAAAGGGTATGGGATCGGCAAAGAATCTTTCCCCGGATGATTCAGGCTTCGAAGGCTATTCAGGTCCCGACTGGAACCATTCTGTACAGGTTAACGAGCCGAAGAATTAGTGGTTCTGTTAGATACTCATATTTGGTTATGGTGGCTTTTGGGTGATGGAGGGCTTTCAAAAAAAGAGAGGGATGCACTCGATAATCTTGCAAAATCTAATTTATTGTCAATTTCCTGGGTTACAATTTGGGAGACAGAGATGCTGGAGAGAAAAGGAAGAATACAACTTTTGCCGGATATTCATACCTGGATCCGGCTGGCAACCAAACCGGAAATGATAACGCTGCTATTGGCTGATACAGATGTAGTTCTTGCCCAGCGTCAACTTCCTGAAGCATTCCACGGTGACCCGGCTGATCGATTGATTACGGCCACGTCACTTTTATCGGGATATGAACTGGCAACTCATGATCAGCGAATTGTGGAATCAGGTGTTTGTGCTATTTGGGGGGGTAACTGAAACCTGTCAGCACCTACCGGACCGTGTCCGCCAGCCGGCTGATCTGACAGCGTTGGGAGTTTTATGGATTTCAAATCAATTCATAGACCCGTGAGGTTTTTAAAAACCTCACGGGTCTTTTTTTAAACCGACGCTGACATCCCG
>PWFZ01000096.1 GCA_003555185.1 Balneolaceae bacterium
CCCCTTTGTCCCTTCTCAAGAAGGGATTTGGTTGATAGATCTCAGCCTGCTTTGTCAAATTTGATCGCCCCTTTTTGATATATGTAGAATCATTTGAACAGATTCTGTAATAGAAGCAACATCAAAAGCCACCTCTTGAGAGGGCTTATTTTTTGAAAGCGTTAGCGAATTTAGGGGGTGTGTTAACTTTCTAAGTTACTCCACAGTCGATTGCCAGGCTACAGCCTGCCAAATGCCATCACGTTTTAGAAATGTGCCGGTATTTAAGTTGTAGGATATTTCGGTTTCATCTCCTTCCTGAACCGTAGACACCAATCGAAAAGCTATAATGGCAGTATTTTCATGAAGTCGAATATCTACATCTTCGGCGTGATAAACGGGCAGGTTTTCATTCGGCTCACCTGAATCCCCATCTTCAAAACCCGACATGATCTGATCCTTCCCAAACCGCTGGCCGGTGGAGCTGGTATAGATCAAATCTTCAGCCCAAAATCGATCGTGGATGGCTTCATCAAAAGCAGCACCATCTAAAAAATCCGTGAGCAGTGTACTGAGTTCATCCCGATCATTCATTGTCTGATTTTCCTGTACGCAGGATACAGCCAATAATATAAATGAAAGAAGAAAAAGAGAGATATATTTTTTTAGCATAAGTAATTGATTAAGTATAGTTTATGAATTTTCCAGTATGGATTTCATCATTTTTTTATAGGCTGGGGTTAATTCCACCTTTCGACGCTCCATCATTTTTTCCATGGCTTCGATCGCTTTCTCAAAATGATAGGGCACCAAATTGTTGCCGCTAACCCAGCTAAAAGAAGGGACAAATTTTGGAGGATATCCATCAGAAAAAAGATTGCAGCAAACGCCACATAAAGTACCGGTATTTAGCATCGCATTTATGCCCGTTTTGGAGTGATCACCCATAATAGTACCGATAAATTGCTGTCCTGTGTCCACCTCTTTTCCGGTGCCCCAATCACGGAACTTTACGGTACCGTAATTATTTTTTAGGTTTGAGGTATTGGTATCTGCTCCAAGATTACACCATTGCCCGAATACTGAGTTTCCTGCATATCCATCATGAGCTTTATTTGAGTAAGAATGGAAAATTACGTTTGATACTTCTCCGCCTACTTTACAGACCGGTCCGATGGTTGTGTCTTCATAAATTTTCGCGCCCATTTTTACTACGGATTTTTCACATATAGCCGCCGTTCCTCTAACCACGGAATTTGCCATCAAACGAGCTTCTTTGCCAATGTAGATTGGCCCTGACTCTGCAATTAAAATGGCTCCCGGTTCAATGATAGCCCCTTCTTCTATGAAAATCTGATTACTATTAACCAATGTTGAATAGGGGTAATCCTTACTGTCTGCAGATTTTAATGATGGAATTCTTTTTAGATCCTCCCGTATTTCTTTGCCATTCCATTGGAAAAGCTGCCATACGTTTTGCAATCCGGCCTGGTCTATTTCGGAAAGTGTAACCTGGTCGCGGTTGATTCCATTTCTAAGCCATGAATTATGTATCGCTCCTTCAACATTTGCAGCGATTAAATATCCATCAGAATGAAGTCCTTCGCTTTTCTTCAGTGAAGAAACCTTAATCATAAGCTCCTCAGAAGGTAAAAATCGTGGATTGATCCACAGAACAGATTCATTATCAGATACGGTTTCCTGTTTAGTAAATACTCCCTCTAATTCTGGTCGAATAGTTCCGGAAACGGATCCTTTTATATTAAGGGTGGAATGCCACTTCTGGCCAAGTGTTAAAATGCCAACGCGTAGATCGTGGACAGGCCTGGTTAACGTTAATGGATGAAAGTGTTCTAATAACTCATCTTCAAAAAAGCAGGTTTTGGAACTCAAAGCGTATCTCTTTTTTTAGTTTTTTTATGGTTTTATTGTTGGCTAAATTAACCAAAATCAAAGAATAGACTAAATCAAAAATATATATGTGCGGAATTGTAGGATATGTAGGTGAAGGAGACGCTGGACAAATACTTGTAAAAGGACTTAAGCGATTAGAATATAGAGGATATGACTCAGCCGGTGTAGCTTTAATGAACGGCGAGATGTTAATTCAAAAAGGGAAGGGCAAAGTAATTAATCTGGAAAAAAATCTGGTCGCAAGTAAGATTACCGGGAAAATTGGGATTGGCCATACCAGATGGGCAACTCACGGAGAGCCTAACGATATAAATTATCATCCCCATTTAAGTGAGAGTGGAAAAATTGCATTAGTACATAATGGGATTATTGAAAATTATACGTCTTTACGGAAAAAGCTGATTGAAAGAGGGCGGACATTTAAAAGTCAGACCGATACTGAGATTATCGCGCAGCTCTTAGAAGAAATTTTCACCACATCAGACATATCCTTTGAGGAAGCACTTCAGCTTACACTCAAACAAGTTGTGGGAACCTACGGACTTGCCATCGTAAATATTGATGAGCCGGAACGAGTGTATGTGGCCAGAAAAGGCTCACCGCTGCTGTTGGGAATTGGCGACGGTGAGATGTTTATCGCTTCGGATGCATCACCCATAGTAGAGTATACGAACAAAGTGATTTATCTCGATGACGGTGAGATGGCGATCGTCACAAAAGATGATTATCAGGTAAAAACGATTGAGGATGTTAAGCTAACCAAGGAAATTCATGAGCTGGCTATGGGGATCGAAGAGATCGAAAAAGCCGGGTATCCTCATTTTATGTTAAAAGAAATATTTGAACAGCCTCGCTCAATTGCAGATTGTTTGCGAGGACGCCTGAATACGTCGGATAGCACTATTCAGCTGGGTGGACTGGTAAATGTGATGGAGGAGCTTGTTTCTGCAAATCGAATTGTGATTGCCGCTTGCGGTACCAGCTGGCACTCCGGCCTGGTGGGTGAGTACCTGTTTGAGTACCTGGCAAAGACTCCCGTAGAAGTTGAGTATGCTTCTGAATTCCGTTACCGAGATCCACTAATTGGTAAGGGTGATGTGCTGCTCGTGATTTCACAAAGTGGCGAAACGGCCGATACTCTTGCCGCACTGCGCGAAGCAAAAGCAAAAGGGGCAACCGTTCTAGGAATTTGCAACGTGGTTGGATCTACCATATCACGAGAAACGGATGCCGGTGTCTTTACGCACGCGGGACCTGAAATCGGGGTGGCATCAACCAAAGCATTTACCGCACAGGTTGCCGTATTAACAATGATGGCTATTCAGTTGGGTCAGGCAAAGGGGCATATCGACAATGCGCGTGCAGCTGAATTGATTAATGAGCTTGACAGCATTCCTAAAAAAGTAGAGCACATTTTAAATGAGAGTGATGAATCCATTCAGGAAATGGCCAAGCTCTTTACCTACGCCCCTAACTTTCTTTATCTGGGGCGGACCTACAATTTCCCTGTTGCCCTTGAGGGAGCCTTGAAGCTGAAAGAGATCTCTTATATCCACGCTGAGGGTTATCCCGCGGCAGAAATGAAGCACGGGCCAATTGCGTTGATTGATGACATGATGCCGGTTGTGGTTATTGCGGCAACAGATCATACCAACGATAAAATGATCTCGAATATCGAAGAGGTAAAAGCCCGAAAAGGCCGCATCATCTCTATTATGAATGATGGGAACAGTGATGTGAAAGATCTATCGAATTTTTGTGTGAATATTCCATCAACGATCGATTGCTTTACACCGCTTCTGACGGTAATTCCCCTTCAGCTTCTATCGTACTATATTGCAGTAAATCGTGGTTGTAACGTTGATCAGCCCAGAAACCTTGCGAAAAGTGTGACGGTTGAGTAATGGTTTAATGAGGCTGTCCAAAAAGGGTGTCATCCCGCACTTGATGCGGGATCTCATGTCTCTAAATAAGGCAGGAGATGCCACGCCATTACGTGGCATGACTTAAAGTCTATACATTATTTTTTACCCACCCTTTTTGGACAGCCTCATGTTCTCTACCAGATCTAGCGGAAGGAATTTTCATCATTGTTTAATATGTTAATACAATATGGAGATGAACATCAAAAATATGGTATGTCCGCGTTGTGTGGAATCGGTATCTCAAATTACAGAAGAACTGAATCTGCCTGTTGATTCTGTGGATCTTGGTTGTGCATCGTTCTCTCGAAAGCTGAAAGAGGATGAAGTAGATCGGTTTGATGAATTACTTAAAAAAAGAGGCTTCGAACTGATTGTTGACCGGGAAACAGAACTCGTAAACAAAGTTAAAACTCTTCTGTTAAGGTATGTAACTCATCTTGAAGAGAATAAAAATCCACATAAACTGTCGGTGTATATTGCTGATCAACTGCATCATAACTACTCCTATTTAAGCCATATATTTTCTGAAGTTGAAGGAAAGACAGTGGAATCTCACCTTATAGAATTAAAAATTGAGCGGGTAAAAGAGTTGCTGAGCTACAAAAAATGGACTCTTAGTGAAATTGCCTGGAAACTAAAGTACAGCAGCGTTCAATATCTGTCCAATCAATTCAAAAAAGTCACCGGCATGACTGTAACAGAATATCGCTCCGGTAATTCGGCAAGAAAGTCATTGGACCAAATCTAAAAATATTACACATCTCAACCACGGTACTGTGACGAGAAGTGATTGGCTCATCCATATTTTAGGAAAGTTGATCTGTTATCGAGCATAGTAATTTACTATAAACACCAGTTAGAGGGTATTTCAAAGCCCCCTCATTAAATAGATATTTCATGGATAAAAAAACGTATTCCGTAAAAGGAATGACCTGTGCAGGATGTGCAAACAGTGTTGAAAAATCATTGAAGAATGTCCCGGGTGTGATGAACGCCGAAGTGAATATTGCGACCGAAAAGGCTACTGTTGAACTTGGATCAGAGAAAGAAACTAACTTTGATGATCTTGCAGAAGCCGTGAAAAATTCGGGCTTTGAACTGGAAAAACCCCCATCAGAATCGCTCAATTTTTTAGTTACGGGAATGCACTGTGCGGGGTGCTCCGGTGCTGTGGAAAAAGCATTGAATTCTGTGGATGGAGTCATGGAGGCAAATGTCAATCTCACAACCGAAAAGGCAAGAGTTGAAGTGGACTCGGAGAAAGTTTCAGTTGAGTCACTTCAAAAAGCTGTGAAAGAAGCGGGTTACACGCTTACGCTGGAAAAACGGGAGAGCCAGAATCGCCTTGAAGAAAAACGAAAACGGGAAGAGGAAAAGCTGAATGATGCAAAAAAGAGGATGGTATTCAGCTGGTGGGTAACAGCCCCTCTTATGATATGGATGTTTATTGAAATGGGCTTGGGTATTCATCTAACCTCCCATCTTCTAATGGAAGCGGTAATGACCATAGGTGCATCGACAGTAATATTTTATCCCGGTTGGCCAACGCTGGTTGGGGCATGGCGGTCGTCTAGAAATTTGAATCCAAATATGGATGTTCTGATTGCAATCGGAACGGTTGCTTCTCTGTTGACAGGCTTTATGGCGCTCAGCTATTATATCGGAATTAGCGATTCTATGATGTTCAGTTTTGCAGGCATTGCCGCAATGATTATGGCGTTTCATTTAACCGGTCGGTATGTAGAGGCCAAAGCGAAAGGAAGAGCCTCCGATGCTATCACCAAACTGTTAACTCTTGAAGCGGAGAAAGCCCGCGTAATCCGAGATGGTGAAGAGCTGGAAATTGATGCAAAAGAGTTGAAAACCGGAGATATAATGTTGATTCGGCCCGGAGAGAAAATCCCCACAGACGGTACTATCGTTGATGGGGAAAGCTCCATAGATGAGGCGATGGTGACCGGTGAATCAATACCCGTGCATAAAATGGTTGGGGATGACGTGGTGGGAGGCACCATAAGCTCGGAAGGAACCATAAGAGTTAAAGCTACCGAGGTGGGAGAGAACACATTTTTAAACCGCGTGATCAAGATGGTTGAAGAGGCCCAAAGTTCAAAAATTCCTATTCAGGATTTCGCGGATCGGGTGACGGCAGTGTTTGTCCCCATAATTTTATTAATTGCTACCTCTACTTTTTTCCTGTGGTGGATCTTTCCCCAGTTTTTCGAACCTATTCTTATTTTTGGTGATAGTTATCTTCCTTGGATTGTTACGGACTTGCCGGTTGTCAGTCAGGCTTTCTTTGCAACACTGGCTGTTTTAGTTATTGCTTGTCCCTGTGCCCTGGGATTAGCCACACC
>PWFZ01000220.1 GCA_003555185.1 Balneolaceae bacterium
AACCTTGAACCCTGCACCCTGCCCCTAACCTTGCCTATCCAGAATTTGCATAGCATTAAACGCTGACTGAATAACCAACGGAATTCCACCCCCGGGGTGAGTGCTTCCACCCACTAAATAGAGGTTCTCGAATTCGCGTAATTTATTTCTTGGGCGCAAAAATGCTGAGAATGTACTATTTGATGAAGTGCCGTAAATGCTGCCTTTATTGGAACCGTATTTTTTATAGAAATCGAGTGGAGTGATGACATCTTCGGTTTGAATAGATTTTCTTAGTCCATCGAGCCCACGTGCTTCAAGTTCATTAATTACATGATCCCGATACGTCTTTTCACGGTGATTCCAATCCTGATTTTTTGCCAGATAAGGTGAATTTACAAGAATAAATAGGTTGGAACCAGCCTTTGGGGCATGTGCGGTATCTGTGTAGGAGGTGTTTGCCACGTAAATTGTTGGATCATCAGGAAGAGTTTTATCCTGAAAAATATGAGTAAACTCTTTCTCGTAATCATCAGAAAAGAAAATATTATGATGCTTCAGCTGATCCCACTTTTTGTCACACCCCAGCATAAGGACAAATCCGGAACATGAAGGCTCAAGATTTTGCTGGCGGCGACGTTTCCCATTCGTTACGCTATTGGGAGAAATCAGGTGAAGAATAGTTTCAGTAGCATCAGAATTAGCAACAATGAGATCTGCGTTTACGCGTTTACCATCCGATAATTTTATCGCTTTAACCCTGTTGCTATCCGATAAAATAGAAGTCACTGTCTGACCATATTCTATCGTTACGCCCAGTAACAATGCAAGCTTTTCCAAAGAGGCAGCGATTCCATAAAGCCCCCCTTTTACGTAATATCCACCCTGATTGAGTTCTACATGGGGTATTACATTCAGTGTGGCAGGAGCCTGGAACGGAGAAGACCCGTTATAGGTGGTAAAGCGTTTAAAGAATTTTCGTAAATAGGGAGAACAAAATGACTGGTCTACTTTCTTTGAAACAGTTGAAAAAGCATTGATAGATAAAACATCAGCCCATTTTAACTTTTTTAAATCTGAAAGTTCGTTCAGCGGATTGAAAAGAAAAGCATCCGAGGTTTTATCGTACAGCTCTTCAGAATGGTTTAAAAAGGATCGATACGCCTCTGCATCTTCAGGGGCAAAATGACGGATTTGTTCAACCGTTTTGTCCTGATCAGCAAAGTTATCAAACACAACGCCATCTTTATAGAAATAGCGGCAGAGTGGGTCGGGTTCAACCAGGGATAAATAATCATGAAGGTCCTGACCGCACTCCTTAAATAATTTCTCTAAGAGAAAAGGCATGGTTAGCAGACTGGGACCGGTATCGAATCTGAATCCGCCCGATTCCCATTGCTGCATTTTGCCTCCCGGACAACCATTTTTTTCAAAAATGGTTACATCCCAGCCTTTATTTGCCAGAAGGGATGCCGTTGCCAGACCACCAATCCCGGCACCTATAACAATTGCTTTCTTCGCCATGAATAGTACGTAGTGTTTTTATTTAGTAAAGGAACTCAAAATATTCCGTAAGCGAAAGAGCTGCTTATGACTACCTATTTTATGCCAACATTATTTAGTTTTCAATCCGTGTTAATTTTGCAACCGCCTCAATATGGTATGTCTGTGGAAACATATCCACAGGCTGAACTTTTTCCACTTTATAAACTTCTTTAAGTTCTTTTAAATCGCGTGCCATGGTTGATGGATTACAGCTCACGTAAACCAGCGTCGGAACGTTTAGTTCTGCTAATTTTTTTACTACATCCGGATGCATGCCCGATCTCGGTGGATCAGTGATGATAACATCAGGTTCAGGTTGATTGTTCAGAAAATCTTCGTTGAACGTGTCTTTCATATCGCCAAGCACGAAATCAACATTCTCTACATTGTTCTCTCCGGCATTGAATTTCGCATTTTTAATAGCTACATCAACCAGCTCTATTCCCACTACTTTGTTAGCAAGCTTACTCATATACAGGCTCAAGGTTCCCACGCCGCAATAGAGGTCGAACAACACGTCGTCGGGCTGCAGATCGGCAAATTCAAGCGCTACATCGTAAAGCTTTTCAGCCTGTGCGGTATTGGTTTGGAAAAATGCATTGGGATGAATTTTAAAAGTATATTCCCCAATATTATCCACGATAAATCCCGGACCGTGCAGCACGTGTTCGTAGCGTCCAATAGCCGTGGGATTGGTTTGATCATTTACATTATTCACAATCGTTGTAATGCCCGGAAATTTTTCAAGCAGGGCAGAGGCAAGTTTTTTCATAAGTGGCTGATCATCCTGGTAGGTAACCAGATTCACCATAAAATCATCAGTATGATGCGAATTCCTGATCATAAGGTGACGCATAAACCCTTCTTTCTTGAATGTATCAAAAGCGGGGATGTCATTTTCGAGGCAAAAGCTTCGAACAAAGTCTAAAATCTCAAAGGATTTGGGGTCTTGCAGGTGGCACTCGTTTAGATTCAAAATCTTATCAAACCGTCCGGGAGCATGCAGACCGGCTGAAAAACCGGAATCATCTACAAATTCTTCCTGACTGATCTCCTCCGTAGTGAGCCATCGCCTTGTACCGAAGCTGTACTCCATCTTGTTACGGTAATAGAAATCCTCGTCGCAGCCTATAATAGTCTGTACAATATCGGGATCGAGGTCTGCAATCCGTTCGATATGATCCCTCACATGCTGCTCCTTAAACTTAATCTGTTCTGCATAGGGGATATGTTGCCATGTACAGCCGCCACAGGTATTAGCATGCGAACAACGCGGTTTGATGCGGATAGATGAGGGCTCAAGAATCTCAAGAATTTTTGCCTCGCGAAACTTTTTCTTCTTTTTGGTAATCATCGCCCTGATTTTATCCCCCGGGGCAGTTCCGGGAATAAAAACGGCCAGCCCGTCTGCTTTTGCGACTCCCTTTCCTTTAAATGCTGTTGATTCTACAGTTAACTCTACTTCACTTCCTTTCTTTAGTGCCATTAATCAGGTTGGGTTGACTTTTTATTTCCGTAATGTGTATCGAATTGAATTTGAAATGCGGTCTTGGTATCGGTTACTTCACAAAGTTTTCTCATTGTCAGTTCCAGCTGCTTCATGGCTACTGACGATATTGCTTCCAAAAATTTTACTGCCGTTTCGGGGTGACGCTTTTTAAGTGTTTCAAAGTCAGGCTTGAAAAAACCAAGCAGGGTGCAGTCTGTCAGACACCGTGCAGATGACATTCTTCGCAAGTCATAACCCAGAGACATCGAGCCAAAATCATCAGGAGCGGACAGATCATAGGTAATTTGATCAGCCTCTGGATCTTTTTGATTATTGACAACCTTGAGCTGAACTTCACCTTCTTCAATGAAATACATGCCAGTACCGGGATCGTTCTGATAAAAGATGTACTCATCCGCCTTGTACTTGCGCCTGTGACAAAGCTGGAGAAATTCATATCGTTCAGTGATGGAAAATTCAGACAGAAAAGACGATTTAAAAATCATGTTTGTCTGATTTTTGATCGTTTGCAGTTTGCCTTTACTCTTCATAGGATCGTGTTTTAAAATGAGTGTCCAATTCCAAAGCTGAATCGGGGACGTGAATTATTAAACCAGCCTTCTTCAAGGTCATGGATACGATACGTTAAATCAAACCTTACAACAAGAAATTCAAAATCGAAACGAAGGCCGAGTCCCGATCCAACCGCAATTTGATTATAAAATTTGTTAAAATAAAATCGTCCTTCATCCAATAATTCATCATCATCCTGATCGAGGAGGGATGTGCGCTGACCATACCATATATTTCCTGCATCGGTATGCCAGGCAAGCTGCCAGTCTGTGTTTAAGAAATCCCTGAGAAACGTTTGTCTGAACTCTTTAAATGCAGCCAGTTTTATCTCTCCACCGGGTACTGCAGGCGTTCCTGTAATTCCTCCGGGTCCTAATTCGAAAGGCGCCCATCCGCGAATGTCGTTACTTCCTCCGGCAAAAAACCGGCGGTTTAAAGGAATAGAACGGCTATCAAAAATTGGCTGCGAAAAACCGGTAAAACTTCTTGCCGCAAACACAAGACTTGGCGACAGTTCAAGGTATCTTCTGAAGTCAGCTGAAAATTTTATAAACCGACTGTACTGTAATTCGTTAGATGATAGGTTAAATGGCGGTGGCAGAGATTGGTCGACGGTTCCGGGGTTGGAAATATATCTGTCGATCAGGTAAGGTATATTACCACCGATTGCAGCAGATAATTCTGTTGAAAACCCGCTGGCTCTTTTAATTAAATCCACATCCCGGTTACGGATCGTATACCGAATGATGGAAGAAACCTGTGGCCGGAAATCCTCTTCAATTCGCTGAAACTCAATGGATTGCTCGCCAAATTCATCAATCAGATTTTGGCGGAACTGTGCCGATGGGTCGGTATCAATGATATCTACTTCAATTAAATCGAATAAGCTTGTAAGTTTATCGGAATGAGTTACTTCGTATCGCAGGTTGAACCTGATATCAGAATTAATTCTGAAAAATAGCTGATCTGACTGACTGTATGTAAGAGCATAACGGGTTCTTGAACTCTGCACCCAAGATCGGTTTTGAAAGGTTTGCAAAGGGAAATTAAGCCTTGGGACGGTATATTCTGCGCGAACCTCATAGCTTTGGAAAAATGTTGCTCCGGATCTTGTTGTGCGGCCTGTTTCCGGATCCTGTGGCGAAATTTCAGTGATTGTCCCCGCCGGTACATATTCGAAACTGGTATTTACACCCAGTGAAAAATTATCGGCTCTGCCTCGCAAATTGTTGTTGTTGTAGTTGATTCCAAAACCTGTACCAAAACCATAACGTCTCATACCAAAAAGTTCTGCGCGAATGGAGTGCTTTGGGATGGACTGAAGGTCGATATACACCGGTATTTCGCTTCTGGAATAATCAGGTGAACTGCCATCTTCATTTAAGCCAAATCGATTTGTTAGAAAGATGCCCAGATTTTGAAAAGCATTTACACTTCGAATATATGCGGATTGATCAAATGATTCACCAGGTTTAAACGCAATTTGTTCGTATAAAAGACTAAATCTCGTTTGAGCACTTTCCTGCTTATCTATATAAATAGAATAGCCGGGCATAGTATGTTCCTCATCCGAAATCTGGCGAGACTCTTCATACTCATCACTTATGTCCGGTCCTGCAAGTCTTATATGTACATCACCAAACGTGTATAACTGTCCCGGATTGATTGAGTACAATACATCGTAGGTGTTTTCCTCATCGGCAATAGGTTTTACCAATGCCAGGACCGAGTCACGCTGAACGGATGCAAAACCGTTATTTTTAAGAAAGTTTACAATTCGTGTTTGTTCGGTGCGCAGATCAGCTACGCGATAGAAACGATCTGTAGAAAATGTGGAATCATTCTTCATATCGGTGCCGAATTCGCTATCACTGTAAAAGTCCGGCAGCTTATATTCGTCCTCAAAGTCCGGCCAGCCTCTGTACGAGACGGATCGTATTTTTGACCTTGGTCCTTCTTCGATTATAAATGAAACTTCAACTCTATCCGGCCTGTACTCAATGATAGACGTATCAACGGATGCTTCAAAATACCCAAGATTTTGGTAATAGGTACTGATGCGGTCTATATCTGTGGAAACAACTTCACGGTTCAGATATGCAGGGGATTCACCCACGCCAATGGCCTGGTGAATGTAGTACCAGGGGGTAAATCGGGGAATACCTAAAAACTCACGATTATTTTGCGTTCTCACCAATCGTTTTAGAGTTCCGTTCCCCACATCACTGTTACCTGAAAAGCGAACAACCCGCACGACTTTATCAGTCTCGGCGGATTGTATCTCATTATTAACTTGAGCACTACTTTCCTGATGATTGAGAGACAAAAAAAGAAAAGAAATAAAAAAAGCTATAAACAGACGAACACGAATTGATGTCATGGTTTAAATATATTGTAATACCGCACCGAGCGGTATTACAGAAGGTAAATTAATGGCTTACTTATAGCAGTGATTGACTAAACATCATCGTAATCGAAACCTTCATCCTCTTCACCATGGAAAAAATCTTCTTTTCGGAT
>PWFZ01000159.1 GCA_003555185.1 Balneolaceae bacterium
GCCACCGACTCTTCAACTCTCTTCTCTTCATCCGTCACTTCCCCGTGATAAAAAATCTGATTCAGATTCAGCTCGTCCACTAAATCTGGGATCACCTGTTCCGGTTTCCCTACTTTCACTACCAGTTGAACGCCTTCCATCGACAGGTTCTCTCTCAAATCGCGAACAGATTCAATTAAAAACCGGGCACGATGAGCTCGGGTTTTCAAAAACCCATATTCGGTCTTTTCAAAATGCCGCGGATCGAAACAGTAAATGGCAATTACTTTACCGTTTGCAGCTTCGGTTAATGGTTGATGATCTGTCGTTCGCAGGTCATTGCGGTACCAAACGAGGTTATTCATAAATTTTCATCAAGATTATACTATTCATTTATGGATTAACCCTAACCCGCTGAATATCGTTTTTTGCTCAGGTTTGGTTTTTCAGCGAATGAAAAACAATTCTCTTTTGATGAAACTTTTTGAGCCTATAAGGTTAAAGTAGCAAATGTGTTAATTGTAAATATACTCTTCGAATGTTCTTAAGCGGAAAGCAACTCGATCTTGGTCTCTTAATTTTACGAATGGGCCTGGGCCTGATATTTATTGGTCACGGATACCCAAAATTAATGGGAGGACCTGAAAGCTGGGAAAATGTAGGTTCTGCGATGTCTTATCTGGGAATTGATTCGCTTCATATCGTTTTTGGTTTCCTTGCAGCTTCTGCCGAGTTATTTGGCGGTATTTTTTTGATACTCGGTTTGTATACACTCCCTACTCTTGTACTTTTACTTTGCACAATGTTTGTAGCCTTTATCATGCAGCTTTCAACAGGAGCAGGATACCCTACAGTAGCTTACCCCCTTGCGATGGCCACAGTCTTCATTGCGCTCCTCTTTATTGGACCCGGTAAAATGAGCATGGATAACAAACTTATGAGAACCCGACGAAGAAAATATTAAGAGTGCTTTTACCTTACCTCCCATTGCACTTTTTAGAGTAGTTCCAACTGCTTACAGAATACTATTTCAACTATCGATTTACGTTGGTGCAGTACTACATTATGATATATTTCATACGTAGTATAACCACATCTTAACATCAACTAAATCGATTTAGAAGACCCTCATCTAAGTTATTAATTCGCAATAGATTATGTTTTTATTGCAAAGTATAATCTTCATAGTTATTTATATTATATGGAATGATTTATGTCTAACTCCTTTTATATAATCATGATAGAAATAATAATCCATAATTAAATCAAGAAAATGGTCTCACTTTATACTTTATCTAAACGAATATTTGCAGTCTTAGCCTTCTCCCTTTTTGCGGGGTACGGTGCATTACTTTTTGCACAATCAGAAGATGAAGAGAGTTCACTACATGTTGGTGGAGCTGTACGTTATAATATCATACTCCAGGATTTTGAAAGCGATATAGATGGAAACAGTGGTCAATTCACTTTTGATACATGGCGCCTGAATGTTAATTATGACAATCCGGGCGGAATTGGTCTTAACTTTGAATATCGATTCTATCCTACATTTGGTACTCATTTCATTAAGCAAGGTTGGTTAGAATACAATATAACCGAAAGCACTCAGGCTCAGCTTGGTGTAACTCAGGTTCCATTTGGCAACCTTCAGTACAATTCAAATAACTGGTGGTTCAGTTTACCTTACTATGTAGGTCTTGAGGATGACCACGATATGGGTCTGAAATTTACACGCACAACTGAAAGCTGGCAATGGGATTTTGCATATTTTTTCCAACCTGAACCTGAAGGGCCACCCGCCTCATTTGGAACAGGTGGATCCGGACGTTATTCGTATGATGTTATTCCGGGAGGAGGCACTTCATTAACTGAGAGAAATCAGTTTAATGTGCGAGGCGCCTATCAACTTGAAAATGGAGAAATTGGTGCTTCTGCTCAGGTTGGACAGCTTTTCAACACCTCCAATAATGAAACCAACGGTCGATATGCAATAGCAGCACACGCTGATTTTACATTCGGTAATTTTGGAGTTATGCCTCAGGTACTATACTACAGTATGGATGCTGTTAACGATGACGGTGACGATCTCAGCACTGTATTTATGGGAGCATATGCCATTCCTTATGAAGTATCAACTGAAGCGATGATTGCTACTCTTGGACTCTCCTATTCATATGATGTGGATTTTGGTCCGGTTACTAATTTGACATTCTACAACGACTTTAGTTACATGCAGAATAGTGTTGGGCAAGGTGAGACTCTGTTAGCCAGCGACGAAAGCTTAACTCTAGATGATAACTTTCAATCAACTATCCAAAATATTACAGGATTTCTTTTATCAGCCGGGCCGGTATTTACTTACTTCGATATTGCCCAAGGGGTAAACCATCCATGGTTAACGGACAGTTTTGGTACCGGAGTTGGACCGGGGCATGAAGATCTGGGCATTGGCGATTCCGAGTATAATATTCGCTACAATATTAATATCGGATTTTATTTCTAATCAGACGAGATTCAGTATCGAACGTCAACACAAATTCAAAACACTACTTACATGGCTTTAAAAGACGAAAATGATAAACCGGGTTCAAAAAGAACCGGTACCAACAAATATTTCGATATACATAAGCCGGTTTTTTGGCCGTCCGTAATTATTATTTCCATTTTGATTATCGGTACTCTATTAGCAGGAGACGCCGCAGAAGAAGCGTTTAGTGCAGCACAAACAAATATCACAGAGTGGGCAAGTTGGTTATTTGTCGCTGGAGTAAACATCTTTATAGCATACTCCCTTTATTTTGCATTCAGTAAATATGGAAACATTCGTTTGGGGGGTGACGATGCCAAACCGGAATTCAGCAAAATGGCATGGTTTGCAATGCTGTTCAGTGCCGGTATGGGAATTGGTTTAATGTTCTTTGCCGTAGCTGAACCAATGTGGCACCTACTCTATCCGCCACATGCAGAAGCAGGTAGTACTGAGGCTATTCGAGACGCAATGGGGATGACATTTCTGCATTGGGGATTTCATGCATGGGCAGTTTATGCAATTGTAGGACTGGCGCTGGCATTTTTTTCCTATAACAGAAAATTACCCCTTTCTTTCCGCTCGGTTTTTTACCCACTGTTAGGTGATCGAATTAACGGATGGATGGGAGATGTAATTGATATTTTAGCAGTATTGGCCACAATGTTTGGCCTTGCTACATCACTTGGCTTGGGCGCACAGCAGGCCGGAGCGGGAATGGAATATGTTTTCGGATTCGAAAACACTGTAAACCTGCAGGTTTTCATAATTATTGGCGTCACAATTGTCGCCGTTGGATCCGTTGTTCTCGGCATCCATAAAGGTGTTAAAGTGTTGAGTGAATTTAATATTCGGCTCGCAGGATTGTTTCTGCTGTTTATTCTAATCGCAGGACCAACCCTTTATATATTAGGATCGTTTGTACAAAATACAGGACACTATCTGCAAAATTTTCCAAAGTATGCGTTTTGGACGCAAGCTTACGAAGAGGGTGAGTTCATGAGTACATGGACCGTTTTCTATTGGGCATGGTGGATATCATGGTCTCCTTACGTTGGAATGTTTATCGCACGAATTTCAAAAGGACGAACTATTAAAGAGTTCACCCTTGGGGTTTTAATTGTCCCAACAATGGTTACGTTTCTTTGGATGAGTGGGTTTGGCGGAAGTGCTCTGTTTCTCGAAACCGGTGGCTTGGCTGAAATCGCAAGTGCTGTTGAGGCAGATCAAACAACGTCCCTCTTCGTTCTATTAAATGAGTTTCCATTTGGGATCATCACCTCATTTTTGGCGATCATTCTTGTATTAAGCTTCTTTGTTACCTCATCTGACTCAGGTTCATTGGTTATTGATGGATTAACAAGCGGTGGCAAAATTGACTCTCCGGTAGGCCAACGAATATTTTGGGCATCTACAGAAGGAATCGTAGCAGCTGTTCTACTAATAGGTGGCGGACTCGGTGCTTTACAAGCAGGAGCAATCAGTACCGGTTTCCCTTTTGTAATTCTACTGTTAGTAATGTGTTACAGCCTTCAGCAAGGATTGAGACTCGAGCATAAAGAGATGGTAGCTGATATCAAAGAAGGTGAGCGAGATTCCTACAGAGAAATTGTTAAAAGGGCGATTAAAAAACAGAAAGAAATCAAAGAGGAATAATTATGAATATCAATAAACATTGGTTTGTGTGTCTGGATTTAACAAGTATGGATAACATTTTAACCGGTTATACGAAGTTTTTAACTTCACTTATGATGCCGGAAAAAATCACATTCGTACATGTCATAAAATCCGGTGAGTCTGTCGAAGATCTGGTTGAACTTTTTCCCGAGATTAAAGACACATCGGATATAGACAAAATTATCCATGATGAGCTCCGGGAAGGCATTAATCATTACTTCTCTGATACAAACATAGAAACGGAACTTATAATCAGGGAAGGCTACCCAACTGATGAAATCGTGAAAGCGATGAAATCTATCAATCCTGACCTGACGATAGTGGGGAAAAAGTCCGGTTATACAGGTAAAGGGGTTATCCCGCGAAAAATCATGAAGTACGTACCTTCATCCATTTTATTTGTGCCCGAAAACTCTCGTTACCAGCTTAAGAAAGTCCTGGTACCAACAGATTTTTCTGAACAATCGGCAACAGCTATTAGAAAATCTCTGGAACTGACTTCAGACAAAAAAGGGACTGTAACAGCACAACACGTTTACAATTATCCTGCCCGGTTTTTTCCTTATATGCCGGAAGAGGATGATGAGGAAAAAATGGAGGACTATCTAAATGAGAAAAAAGATGAGTTCATTAAAAATTATTCCATTCCCAAAGATGTAGATTTTGTTTTTTCCTTAAATATAGAAGGAACCAAAATGGAGCAGGTCTATGATCAAATTGTTCGTGATCAATCCGACATGATTGTGGCAGCTTCAAAAGCAGATAAGTCAATCCCCAGTATTTTTCGGGAAGATTTTACTGATAAAATGGCCTATTACAGGTTTGGAGTCCCACTTTTAATTTTGCGGAACAAGGAAAAGTATCAAAAATTTCTCAAGGCACTGTTCTCTAAATAAAAAATAACATCTGTAATTAATATGCCCCGGTCTAATCTACCGGGGTTTTTTATTTCAAACTGTTTTTAACTGTTACGAAAGCTAATATCCATTAAAATCAAGCCCTCAGGGTCTACTATCACTTCAACATCCGGAGCAACTTCTATGGATATCGCGCCATTTTCAGGCACTATATTTATTCGTTCGTCTCCAATTTTTAGCTCAATTGGCATTGGGAAAGGAGTTTCATCCTGAGTATTCCACTGCATTCTAATCACATTCCCCCGACGAAGAACATCAAGTCTTGGCAGGTCTGCCTGACGCAAATACACTTCAAATAGCCAACCCAGATTTTGGTTGGTAATCGATTCGGTCAGGTGCAGAAAATCATCCGTTGTGGCAAAGCGATTATGAGAACCATCGGTTACAGATTCCAATTCGGGATCGGGGTAAGAAAATCGCCGTAAAGATTCAAAAAATGCATCATCACCGATGTAAAATCGCAGAGTATGCAAAAAAGCCGCTCCTTTATAATAGACATCTCCACCCCGGCCACCACCGGTAATTTCCAGTGAGGATTTGCTTGTCCTTGGTGCCGTTTCACTCTGGCTGGAAATTCTGTTTTTGAACAGCTCAATCATCTCATTGTACGCGTCCTGTCCCGATATGTGCTCAGCATAAAGCGCCTGCATGTACGTACCAAATCCTTCGTGAATCCAGAAATCCCGCCAGTCCCAAGCCGTGATGTGATTACCCCACCATTCGTGTGCCAGTTCATGTTGATGCAAATCATCAAAACCGGCATTTAATCCAAACAGATTATCATTCTCAAAATTGGCACCATAGGCAATCAGCGTTTGATGTTCCATCCCTAAATAAGGCGCATGTGCCACACCATATTTATCTGCCCTGTATGGGTATGGACCCGCAGTATTTTCCATGAATTCCATCTGTTCTGCAAACTGTGGAAACAGTTTCTCACCCTCTTCCAGAAACTCGGGCAGAACCCAAAATATGATGTCCATCTCATCTCCCGCAATACTGGTA
>PWFZ01000260.1 GCA_003555185.1 Balneolaceae bacterium
CCCATCCGCTACAACGCCCCCGCAGAAATCTCTGTAATTCAGGTGAATTAGTACTCATTGTCTAGTATCGCAGCTCTGCTGCAACCCCAACCTTCGTGCGTCCGCAGACATGGTATTTCTATCTCCACTGGAACCTCGTTCAAGTTCTAATCAACCACGAGATAGAACTCTGTTCAATAATTGAACAGAAATACCATGTCTCTGTAACGCATCAAGGTCCAGCGAACGCTTGGGGTTCTATATCTGAAGTGGCTAAGCTTAAACCCGAACTCTGCCAGGACCTCATTTCATTCGGACTCTGGCAGGTTCTAACTTCTACTTCACCTTAACAGGATACGTCCAGCCATGGCGATCTTCAATTTTGCCATACTGAATCCCGGTGATTTCATCATACATTTTTTTGGCAAATGGCCCGATATTCTCCTGATCGAGCGTAACATTTTTGCCTTCGTGATGAATTAATCCAACCGGTGAGATAACGGCAGCTGTACCGGAACCGAATACTTCTTTAAGGTCTCCACTTGCATCGGCTTCAAAAACTTCATCAATAGAAATTCTTCGTTCTTCAACATTTACTCCCCACTCTTTTGCCAGTGCGATTACAGACCGTCGGGTGATTCCTGGAAGCACTGTACCGCCCAGTTTTGGCGTTACAAGCGTGTCACCAATCAAAAAGAAGATATTCATGGTGCCAACCTCTTCCACGTATTTGTGCTCTTTTGCGTCCAGCCAGATGATTTGAGTATAGCCGGCTTCTTGTGCTTGTTGAGCCGGTAAAAAACTGCCGCCATAATTTCCGGCTGCCTTGGCTTCTCCTGTTCCTCCTTTTACGGCGCGCACAAAATTTTCGGATGTAGTGAGGCTTACAGGGTTAAATCCTTCTTTGTAGTAAGCAGCAACAGGGCTGGTAATGGCGATAAATCGATATTCTGATGCAGCGCGTGCAGCGATATATTCTTGTGAAGCAAAAACAAATGGGCGTAAATAAAGGGAGTGTCCTGCAGTTTTTGGAACCCACTTATGATCCAGTTTAATCAGCTCTTTTATACTCGAAATGAATGCCTCTTTATCCATTTCGGGAATACACATTCTTCTTGATGAATTGCTGATTCGCTCGTGGTGATCATCAAGCCGAAACAGGTTGACGGTTTCATCATCCACATAGTATGCTTTCATCCCTTCAAATACAGATTGCCCATAGTGAAGGGCATGCATAGATGGATGGAAGCTAATCTTTTCATAAGGCTTGATTTCCGGCGCTCCCCATTTTCCATCCTTAAATTCCATGTCGATCATGTGATCGGAAAACATTTTACCGAATTCTAAATTATCGAAATCAACTTCTGAAATTCTGCTTTTATCTGTTTTTGTGATCTGTATATTCATGGGTTGTGTTATTTGAATAGTTGAGGCGCGCCTGCTAAGATAAGGCGTTTTTTATAAAACTCGCTACGTCTACTTCTTTAATTCTAAATTCATTTAAATATGCAAAAAACAGCGACTTTTATCACGTTAATTATACTTTTGGTTGCAGCTGATCTTCTTTCTGCACAAACCAGAAATGACATCACCCCGCATATTTTAAATATGAAGGAACGTGCCGTTGTGATGGATCGGTGGACCGAGGGGCGGCTCGATCATCTGGTTCCGGAACTGATGCACCGCGAAGGAATTGATATGTGGGTGTTGGTTGCACGAGAATATAATGAAGATCCTGTTTTGCTCACCATGCTGCCGGCAACGTGGCAGTCATCAAGAAGAACAACGATTTTGGTCTTTTATAATCCGGGTGAAGGAGAAGAGGTAGAGAGACTGGCTGTTGCACGTTATGATATTGGTTTTTTTGAAACGCAGTGGCTTCCGGATGAAGAGCCTAATCAATGGAAACGATTTGGCCAAATTGTGGCAGAGAGGAATCCCGAAAAAATTGGTGTGAATTTTTCTGAACATTTTGCTTTGGCTGACGGAATCAGTCACACCGATTTTACTCATCTTAAAAACAGCTTGTCATCTGATTTGCAGGAACGGATTGTTTCAGCCGAAAATCTATCCATCGGTTGGCTGGAAACCCGTACAGATGAAGAAATTACGGTATACAGACAAATCAACCGGATTGCTCATAATATAATCGCAGAAGGACTTTCTGAAGCGGTCATCACACCGGGTATTACCACCACAGAGGATGTTCAATGGTGGTTTAGAGATCGAATGCGTGATCTGAATTTAACAACCTGGTTTCATCCATCCGTGACGGTTCATCGAAGTGAAGCTCCTGAACACGAGGGTGATTTTTCAGGTCCGTCTGACAAAGACATAATTATGCCGGGTGATATTGTGCATATGGATCTGGGAATTGAATATTTGGGTCTGACCACAGACACCCAAAGAAATGTTTATATCCTTCGGGAAGGCGAAACTCAGCCGCCAAAAGGATTGCGGGATGCTTTGGAGATAGGCAATCGGCTTCAGGATATTTTGACCAACGAGTTTAAAACCGGAAGAACAGGGAATGAAATACTAGCTTCAGCTCTTGAAAACGCGGAAAATGAGGGGATTAATGCCACAATTTATACTCACCCTCTTGGTTATCATGGTCATGGCGCCGGACCCACTATTGGTCTTTGGGATCAGCAGGATGGCGTTCCGGGAAATGGTGATTACCCTCTCTATCCAAATACGGCACACTCCATAGAACTGAACGCAGAAGTTTTTGTACCGGAGTGGAACCGTAACATCCGTGTGATGCTCGAAGAAAACGCCATTTTTGATGGAGAAAACGTCTGGTATATCGATGGCAGGATGGAGGAGTTCTACCTTCTTCCAAGACAGAAGT
Source organism: Balneolaceae bacterium (assembly GCA_003555185.1). Lineage (GTDB taxonomy): Bacteria > Bacteroidota > Rhodothermia > Balneolales > Balneolaceae > SW132. The sequence goes on from PWFZ01000260.1 coordinate 2,834, forward strand.
AGTGATAATATCCTGTTTGTTATAAGGAACCAAAAATCTCAATAATTCTAAAAGTACCAGTGTTTTGTCAACTAATACCCGTCAGGTTTTGTGTAGTTTATAATCATGATTTTTGATAAGTGAAACCTGACAGGTTTCAATAATAGTGTAAGGAATTTAAATTTTTGAGTTCATACCTATGTAAGTGTTTTGTAGCTGACCTGTAAATAATCAATTCAGGTTGGGAATCTATTAGATAAAGGGATAGTTTTTAAGAAGAATTTGAAATCAAATAAACCAATGTTTAAGCAAGCAAAATCGATACTTAAAGAGACTTTTGGCTATGATGAATTTCGTCCGTTACAGGGGGAAGCCATTAAAAAAGTTTTGCAGAAAAAAGATACCCTGGTCATTATGCCAACAGGTGGGGGGAAATCGATCTGCTACCAAATTCCCGCAATGATTTTTGATGGTCTCACCATCGTGGTATCTCCTCTTATTTCGCTGATGAAAGATCAGGTTGATCAGCTCAACCAATTTGGAATTCCTGCTGTAGTGTTGAACAGTTCGCTTTCGGATCAGCAGTACGGAATTAATGTATCGAAGGTTCGAAGCGGCGAAGCCAAAATGCTTTATGTGGCTCCGGAAACGTTGATGATGCCGCGTGTTCGTGATCTGCTTTCAACTTTAAATGTAGACTGTTTTACGATTGATGAAGCCCACTGTATCTCTGAATGGGGACATGATTTCCGGCCTGATTATCGCCAGCTTGCAAGAATCCGCGAAGATTTTCCCGATGCTGTTTGTTTGGCGTTAACAGCAACAGCTACACCGCGAGTTCGGGATGATATCAAATCAATTCTGGAGCTAAAAGATTCTGAAACATTTGTCGCCAGTTTTGATCGGGAAAACCTGTTTTTAAATGTGGTGGATAAAGATGGTCCGGTGGATCAGATTTTAGATTTTCTTTATACCCGAAAAGGTCAGTCAGGAATTATCTACTGCTTTTCAAGACGACAAACCGATGAGCTGTATCAGGATCTGAAAGATGAGGGACATTCGGTTCGTCCGTATCATGCCGGGTTGTCCGAACATCAGCGGGAGACATATCAGAACGCGTTTATTCGGGATGATATTGACATTATTGTTGCTACTGTTGCATTTGGAATGGGGATTGACAAACCGGATGTGCGGTTTGTAATTCATCATGATATGCCACAAAATATTGAATCGTATTATCAGCAGATTGGCCGTGCCGGAAGGGATGGATTAAAATCGAATTGTTTGCTGCTTTATAGCCACTCTGATAAGCAGAAGATTAATTACTTCATCAATCAGAAAGAGGGAGAAGAGAAAGAAGTTGCTAAAAAGCATTTGGATGATCTGATTAATTATCTGGAAACGACCGATTGCCGCCGGATTCCGCTAATGAGCTATTTTGGTGAGACGTATCAAAATCGTGAGTGCGGAATGTGTGATAATTGCACATCGATGAGTGAAGCGATGGAAGACCTTACGGTTCAGGCACAAAAGTTTTTGTCATGTATTGTGAGAAGCGGTGAAAAGTATGGAGCTAACCATATCACCGATATTTTGAGGGGTTCAAAAGCGAAGAAAATACTTGAAAACGACCATCAAAATCTTTCGACGTACAATATTGGAAAGGAGTTTGATCGTGATCAATGGATACAGCTTTCCCGGTTGTTGGTCAGAAATAATATGATCGAAAAAGATCCGCAGTATGGAAGCTTGTTGCTGACGGATGAGGGCAGACTTGTACTGAAAGATAAAGCCCGGGTAAATGGAGTGTTAGATCGTACACAGACGGCTGTTGATGGCAGCGCTGCAGCCCGAACATCAGATGAAGTGGAGAACCGATACGATGAAAATCTATTTGAAGAACTTCGAAAAAAGCGGAAAGAAATTGCCGATGAACAGGACGTTCCACCATATGTTATTTTCCCGGATACCACGCTGATGGAGATGGCATTTTATTTTCCGCAGGATGAGGAGAGTATGATGGGTATTTACGGAGTGGGTGATGCTAAAAATAAGAAATACGGCTCCAAATTTTTGAAAATTGTAAAGGAGTACTGTTCAGAAAATGATATCGAGGAGCGGAAGCGGGAAATTAAAAAGAAGACCAAGAAAAAATCATCATCCAAAAAGCACGAGCAAATTGGAATCGATTTTAATGAAGGAAAATCGATAGATCATCTCGCTGAAGAGCATGGCGTAAAAATACCAACGATTTTAAAGCATCTTAAAACCTATCTGGATGAAGGAAATGATCTGGATGCAGAAGGAATATTAAAATCGTGTGATTTATCTCAGAGGAAAGTGGATGAAGTGATGGAGTCGATGGATAAGGTGGGGCCGGAGTTGCTGAAGCCTATTTATGAAGACCTGAATAAATCGGTAGGATACAGCGAGCTTCGAATGCTGCAGCTATACCACATGGCTAAAAATGACTCTTGATTTAAGAACTCATCAACGATGAAACTTTCTATCCTGCAGCCGACTTTGATTCTGGATTTAAGCGACATTGCGGCTATGGTTACCGCTGATGTTGTGGTAATTCAGGATTCTGAGCAGTGGTCGCGAAAAGGACGAAGTCATCGTGCCGTTATTAGAACTCCTGAGGGCACACAATACCTGAATGTGCCGATTCATACTGAGGATCGAAAAAAAGAGATCCGTCACGTGCGAATTGATCACGCCGAAACTTGGATTGACCCCATGCTTCGGGCAATTGAGTTTAATTATCGGAATAGCATCTACTATGATTTCTATGAACCTGAAATCAGAACAGATATAGAGTCCGGTGCTGATTTTGAATACTTGTTGCCATTTTCTCAGCATCTCGAAAAAAGACTCTTCCAATTCTTAGAGATTGAAATTACAGCTGATATCCAATTCTCCAGCGAAATGGAAAACTATCACTCCAATCCTGATAAACTTGCTGAAATTTTAGGGGCTGATATCTACTATCAGGAATTGGGGGCACGACACTATCAAAGACAGGGGGAAAACAGAACAGAGTTGCCATTTACTCATCCTGCCTACCGACAGCACTTTGAAGGTTTTGAATCCGGTTGCTGTCTGCTGGATCTGCTTTTTCAGTATGGTCCGGAGAGTTTTAAGGTCTTAGATCAATTGAAATAAGTTGCAGCGGAGCTGCCTGTTGGGAGTTTCGCAGCGGAGCTGCAAGACTAGATTTGAGAGCCTCCTTCAAGCGTCCGGAGGACCTTGATGCGTGGCGAGTTAGTACCTGAAAACCCAAC
>PWFZ01000223.1 GCA_003555185.1 Balneolaceae bacterium
ACAAATCCCAAGTTTAAGACAATGGAAGAGGAGATCTTTGGACCTGTTCTTACTATCTATGTGTATGAAGATGATAAGTTCGAAGAGACACTCGATATTTGTGATAACACATCACCGTTTGCACTGACCGGATGTATCTGGGCACGTGATCGATATGCGCTAAAACAGATGCAGGATCGCTTGCGTCAAAGCGCCGGTAACTTTTACCTGAATGACAAGCCATCAGGTGCTGTGGTAAATCAGCAGCCATTCGGCGGAGCCCGCAAATCAGGCACCAACGATAAAGCGGGAAGTATTGCTAATCTCTATCGCTGGGTCTCCATGCGAACGATGAAGGAAACATACTCCGCACCACTTGCCTGGGAATACCCTTACATGGGTGAAGAGTAAAACCGACCTGACAGCGTTCACGTGTTTTTCGTGATCCTGTCAGCGTCTGACTTTAGCAGATATTCCAAAAGCCTCGCAGTAATGCGGGGCTTTTTTATTTGAATCAGAAAAGTATCATCACCAACAGACGATTGGCCAATTTTTTATGACTATTTGTATCTTTGTAAGATATCCTACAAAACTACAGGAGGTTTTATATGAGTGTAATGAGTATTAGAGTTGATGATGATAAAAAAAGAAAGTTGAAGGCAATTGCGTCAATACAAGGAAAATCGATGAGCAGTATCATCGAAGACCTAATCGATGATTACATAACTGAATTCTACAATAGGAATGAAGAGAACGAAGAGCTGAAGACGATAATGAAAGTTTCTGAACCTTCATTCAATGAATGGGATAACGACGAGGATGACGTTTATGATAACCTATAAAAAATGGGATATCATATTAGTGCCGTTTCCTATTACTAAAAAAAATCTGTCAAGAAGCGACCAGCATTAGTTATTTCGCCAACAAAATATAATGCAGGCCCAGATTTGATAATTATGTTTATCACAAGTAATCTTTCCTCATTTGGAAAACCCGGGGATCATAGAATTGTAGAATGGAATAAAAGCGGACTTCCAAAACCTTCAATGTTGAGAATGAAATTTGCCACGATTGAAAAATCCATTGTAATAAAGACATTAGGGATGGTCCTAAAAACAGATCAGCTTGAAGTAAACAATAAGCTGGCTGAGTTTTTTGGATTGGATCCAATGGATAGATAAATAGCTCCACCCTTTTCTGAAAACCGAGAAATTTCTCGCGCCATAATTAATATAAATAGCCACTCAACGCTGACAGATCAGCCGGCTGGCGGACACGGTCTGGTAGGTTCTGTCATGTTGAACGACCTGACAGCGTTCACGTGTTTTTCGTGATCCTGTCAGCGTCTGACTTTAGCAGGATTACGAGTCGTAACAGACATGGTATTTCTATTTCCTAAAACTCCACGCACCGGCTCCAAACATCCACAAGAATGAACCAAGATCAATTTTTGAACAGAAATACCATGTCTGTTCTGTCACCCATCAACACGCTTCTCAGCTAGCCAGCTGAAGAGTGTAAAGAGCACAAACAGAATTATTGCTAAGGAATTGGCAATAGCAAAGACCTCAACGGAATCAAAATGACGTCCTCCAATCGAAAGAGTTCCGGATGGTAGTAATGAATCTGAAATGGCTCGGAAAGCCGTACTTATAGGAATTAGAAAAACAGCCTTGCTACCAAGCTGACATGACCGGTAGATCACCTCAGGGATATGTTCAGCCTGAACTGCAGAAATACCGAATGAAAGGGAAAATCCAATGGTAAACGTGATCAGATGAATAACTGCCCACATCTGCAGTATGTCGGTCCCGGACACAAACCACATCAGTGAAAACCAAAAGATCGTGGCGTTTATCAACCCAAGAAAAGCAGCGGTAATTAAAAAGCGCGATTTGTATTTAAGGGCGGTCAAAGTGTGGGGAAATTTCGGTTCAAGGCTTATGGTGTTTTATTAACCGCATAAAAAGTTGCAGCAATAATTCGGAAACAGTTGATTCAGCCGTTGCCTAAGAGGAGTGCAATATAACATTATAAAAAAGCCTGTCAGAGCTAAAAGATCTGACAGGCTTGATAATGAGACATGGTATTTCTATTTCCTGATTGAATGTGCATGAACACTAACATGTCAATAGCTCGAGTTAAGTTCGATATTCAAACAGAAATACCATGTCTTAATCTACAACTAAAATCAAAAGACCTGACAGCGTAAGAACGGAGTGAGTTCCTGTCAGCGTCTGACTTAAGTATAAACAAAAGACCTGACAGAGTGGCTCCACGTTTTTCGGAGCCTCCTGTAAGAGTCTGACTTTAGCAGAAGATCTTCTTCAAATCAGATGGTATTTCTATTTCCTGAATCACTATGCACAAGAAAAAACCAACCAATAGCTGAGTTTAAGTTCGATACTCGAACAGAAATACCATGTCTTTTTCGTGTCTAAATCAACTCATTCAAACGCTTCAGCACGTATTCAAAATGCGTATTGGTATAACGATCATCGGTGCCATAAAGTGCACTTTCTACTTCTGAGTGAAGCTGTCGCAACTGCTCTAGTACAAGTGGTCTGATGTCTGATTGCTGTACGTGAAAATCTGTTCGAAGATCTTTAAACCCAATATCAGGCCGGTAATCGGCTGGAGGATTGGAGGCTTCCGCTGATGCTTCCGTCAGCAGATATTCCATGCGGTCTAGATAGGCACGCTGTAAATTCCGGCGATAGGTATCTACGCGATACCCTCCGTTAATCTCCTTCCAGATACTTCCTTGCAAATCATCCAGCATTTCTGCGGGGCCATAGGTTTCATCACCCAGCATCGCATGATTCTCCACCAACCTTTCGAGCCGATGAGGAGATAACAAACTATTCAGTCCCGTTGTTTGATACCATCTAACCCGCTCTACGGTGCCCACATGCTCAAACGTTCGCAGCAGATCTGCATTCAGTAACCATTCCGGAGTGGCGAAAAGATGCTCATCCAAAAATGCCATCGACCGCTGCTGATCCTCTTTTGTCAAAGCCGTATAAACAGGGCCTTCCTGTCCGTGAGTTTTATGCTCTTCGCTGGAACCGCCAATCGCAGTAATCACGCGTTCGGTCATCCGCCCCCAGTGAACATACATCTGCATGTAGCGCATCATCACTTCTTCGTACGTATCTCCTTCAACGCCCATCCAGTCCATCAGGCTCGGAACCACACGATGCAGGTTTTTCATGCCCAGTTCGCTTGCGCGTACCCAATCACTACCGATAGATTCTGTAGTTTGAGTGGGATCAAAATCACTGCGGCCGTATCCAAACTGCATGGCGGGATTATCGGCACGCTCTAGTATCCATTCGTTCAATAGCTCACGCTCCTGCTCCGCTGTGTCGAACTGCGGCAGATAAGAATAAGCCCATTTTACTGACCAGATATCATACTCACCCACACTTCTGTGAACTTTCACATCGCCATCCTCAGGCTGTGCCACGTAATTAAACCGTGTCCGTCCAACCACGGAGGAGGAATTTCCATATTTGTTTGTGAATTCCGGATCGCGAAGATCATCAATGGAATAGGCGGTGTTTCCCCTCTGATTATGCGGATATCCAAGAGCATGTGCCAGCTCGTGGGAAATCACATACTGCAGGTACTGTCCCATCTCCTCCGTTGAAAGATGTGGTTTTTGAATTTCCTGGTTTCTGGGCCCGGTCTGACTCATCGACCACCAGTGCAGACGCTTCATTACATTGTGATGCATATTCATGTGCGCACGGATTGTTTCACCCGATCGCGGATCAATCACATCCGGACCTGCATTTGCCGAATGCACCGGAGATGTCAGATATCGGATCACCGAATAACGGGCATCCATCAGGCTAAAATCAGGATCATCTTCAGGTGCCATTTCTGCACGGATCGCATTTTTAAAACCGGCTTCTTCAAACGCTACATTCCATTCGTTAATCCCTTCAATAAAGTAAGGTCTCCACTCTTCGGGCGTGGCCGGATCAATATAAAATACAATCGGCTTCTTGGGCTCAACCAGCTCTCCACGCTCGTAAGCGTCCTTATCGGACGGCTCAAGCCGAAAACGGGTCACATACCTTTTCATTTCACTGAACTGTGCATCACTGCTGTAATCCGTTTGTGATATGCTGATCATAGCAACCCGCTCATCAAACAGACGCGGACGCATGGGTTCTTTTGGCAATAATATCATGCTATGATTTACTTCCAGAGAAATGGCTCCGGTTCGCTGTTGAGACGGAGGATTATCAGCGTTGTAAGTTAATACTGTCCGTATTTCTACATTCTCGGGAAAGCTTTTTGCGAACTCCATGTACGAGCGATCGCGGTCCAGATTTCTCACATTATACTGCTGGCGATGTCGGTTTTGCAGGCCAAAAGTACGAACATCATTTAAGTACAAATCACTGACATCAATCACTACCGATCCGTCTCTCTCCTCCACAATGTTGAATGCCTGAATAATAGCAGGAAAATTTGAGTTTTGAACCGCCTGATACACCGGCAAGTTTTCGTCAGCCGTGTTGTCGTAGGAGACTCCTCTCAAATAAATGCTTCCTCCTTTTCTTTCCCACTGCACCATTTGTTGCGGAGCTAAACGATCACCACCCCATCCTAATCCCTGTGCCGTTTTTGCAATACGGCTCATAATGATCATATCCCGCCCCAATAAAGAGTCAGGAATTTCGTAAAAGAGTTTATCATCGGTTTGATGAATCGTGAACAGGCCTTCTGCTGATTCAGCATTTGCCGGTACGGTTTGATTGGATGCAGATCGATTATTTTCTGCCGTTGGCGCTGTCGTCTGACAGGCCGTGGAAACGATCAAAAATAGTGAAAGAACAGGAATTAGATATCGAATGGTAGACAATGGTTTCATAAAGCTGGTAAAGTTTGATTTTAGTGATCCCTTTAGATAGGCAGAACAGAATTGATTCGCAAAAGGAGTTGCATAATTTTACGTAAAGGAAAAGTATGGCGGGCAGCTTGCCCGCCGCTACTGATCCATGAGCCAAATAACCTTTTCGAAACTGAGAGAAATCAGCTGTTATTTCTACACTTTTAAATGATAAAAATCAGGCCATTAGATTGTAATTAATCAAAAATTCACTTCCCCCACTCTCAAATATCTCCTTCTGTAACATGATCATGTGAGAACCACACATTTGTAATAAGTGTAATTTATTCAGTGAGTTACCGTATAATACTTAACTCTCATAGAGATGAAACTTAAATTCTGTGTAGCGTAGTTATTATATAACAACTAACCTGATCATTCCGCCATGAAAAAAGTAACCAAATTTCTATTCGCCTGTTCTGTCATGTTTTTGCTTTCATCCTGTGGTGATCGAGGACCTGTTGGACCGGAAGGACCTCCCGGACCCGAAATTTTGCCCACTTCATTTGAGTTCCCAATAGATCTTACACAGAACAACGGGTTTGAATTTTTCCGAGAAATACCGGGGCAGATTGAAGTCTTAAATTCCGACATGATGATTGCCTACGTACTTGAAGATTATATAGAAGAGGACGATCTGGATGTATGGAGACAGCTTCCTGTCACAGATTTTAATAACAGAGGCACACGCCTGTTTGATTTTGATTTCACACGTGTTGATCTCCGGTTCTTTCTGGATGCTAATTATTCACTCGGTGCAGCTGACGAGCTTCAGAACGTACTGGTACGGGCGGTACACATTCCGGCTGATTTTGTAAGCAATGCTAACGCCAAAGATTTAGAAAATGCAAAATCAGTACAGGAAATCGAACAGATTTTGGGGACCGAAGTTCAGGATTTAAAGCTTCAGTAATCTTCTATTAAAGAAGACCTGTCAGGTTTCAATAGCTCACGAATTAAATCACACACAAAAACCTCTAAAACCTGACAGGTCTCACCACGGCATTGAGATGACAATTAAGTTTGGTCCGTGCCTGACGGCACTCATCTCTCTGGGTTTATTCCTCCCACCAACCACGGATTGAAATCCGTGGCTACGATGTTTACCGAGCCTAAAGGCTCTTTAACATTTGAAATAAACTTATGGATGGAAAAATAATCAACCTGTAAAATGTGGATTTCAACTCCGTAATCGAAATTCCAGC
>PWFZ01000204.1 GCA_003555185.1 Balneolaceae bacterium
ATGATCTGCTCCGCACGTTAAAAGCAATGGAAGAAGCGGATGCTTCACCATCATATCTTGATGGTATAAGATTAGTTGCCGGAAAATTTAATGATGTTCTGAAACGATATAATGTCGAAAGAATTGATGAGGAAGGAGTTCCATTTGATGTAGATCTGCATGATGCCATGCTCAGACAAAAACCGGAAGATGATTCTATTGAAAGTGGAATTGTGCTAAAGGTAATTGAAAATGGTTATCGAATAGGTGACAAAACACTACGACACGCAAAAGTAATTGTAAGCGAATAAAAAACGCATTTCATGTCCAAACAAGATTATTACGAAGTATTAGGAGTAAACAAAAGCGCTGACGAAGCAGAGCTAAAAAAAGCGTACCGCAAGTTGGCGATGAAGTATCATCCCGATCGTAACAAAGGTGATAAAGAGGCAGAAACGAAGTTTAAAGAAGCTTCTGAAGCCTATGATGTCCTGCGCGATCCACAGAAAAGACAACGCTACGATCAATTTGGCCACTCAGGTATGAATGGCGGTGGATTTGGCGGAGCTGGTGGTGCTTCAGATTTTGAAGATATTTTCAGCCGGTTTAGCGACATATTTGGCAGTGATATTTTTGGCGGTGGAGGCGGAGGAGATCCATTTGGAGGCCGCTCCCAGGGCCGTAGAAGAAGTAACCACGGTCAGCCCGGCTCCGATATGAAAGTCCGGGTTAAACTCACACTCGAGGAAATTGCTGAAGGTGTGGAGAAAACGCTGAAAGTGAAGCGTCAGAAGAAATGTGATTCTTGTAGCGGCACCGGTGCCGAAACGGATGCAGATTTTGAAACCTGTTCTACATGTAATGGAATGGGAGAAGTGCGGCAGGTTTCACGAACAATGTTCGGCCAGTTCGTAAATGTGCAGCCTTGCCCGACATGTAGAGGAGAAGGACGAATTATTCGGAATAAGTGTTCTTCCTGTTCAGGTGAAGGGCGAAAGAGATCAGAAGACAAAGTGACCATGAATATTCCTTCCGGTGTTGCCGAAGGAAATTACATTACACTGAGAAGACAGGGAAATGCAGGTATTCGCGGCGGTGAGCCGGGAGACCTGATTGTGATTATCGAGGAGAAAGAACACAAGCATTTTGAGCGTGATGGAAATGATATCTATTACGATCTGAATCTAAGTATTCCCGATGCAGTACTCGGTACAAGTATTGAAGTGCCTACGTTAAAAGGAAAGGCAAAAGTAAAAGTAGAAGCAGGTACTCAACCCGGAAAATTACTTCGGATGAGGGGACGTGGAATTCAGGGATTGAATAACACAGGAACAGGGGATCAGTTCATTAAAGTGAATGTATACATTCCAAAAGATCTGTCAAAAGATGAACTCAAGCATATAGAAGCACTTCGTGGAAAAGATCATTTCGATCCCGCAAATGCTAAATCCCGGGAGAAGGGATTCTTCTCTAAGATCAAAGATGTGTTTGCATAGTTATAGAAGACTATAAGTATTCCTCATTATTGAAATGGGGAATGCTTTTTTATCTATCTGTTTTATCTCTCCTTTCCATCAATTACAGGTAATAAATCAAAGAGAGTTGTATTTATTAAAACACTTTATTAACTAAACTCAGCAAGTTAACTGCGTTAAACACCTATTTTTAATCAATATAAAATTATGAGAAAAACGTCACAGATTTGTTTATTTACGATAATTTTTATGTTCGCAATTTCATGTTCAAATGAGCAACCGCTTATCATGGATGGCTCAGAACCTGAAAAAATTGCTGAGAATTTTGATTTCACAGAAGGACCCTATTGGCATCCCGACGGATTTTTGATCTTTAGTGATATACCTGCCAATAAAGTCTATCGATGGTCTGAAAACGAGGGTTTAGATGTATTTATCGAACCTTCAGGCAATTCAAATGGAATTCAAGCTGATATTGAGGGGAATCTTTTATTGGCACAACATCAGGGAACAGTATCACGACTTAATTCAGATGGGAATCTCGAAGTAATTGCTGATAATTATGAGGGGAAACGCCTCAATAGCCCTAATGATATAGCGGTTCACACTAATGGAAACATCTACTTTACAGATCCACCTTTTGGCGTGAGTGATGAAGAGAAAGAACTGGATTTCAGTGGAGTTTATAAGCTATCACCTGTTGGAGAGCTAACCATTATTTATGATGAATTCAATCTTCCAAACGGTCTCGTATTTTCTCCGGATGAAAGTCGCTTTTTCCTGAATGATTCAGAAACCGGTGATATTCTTGTTTTTCAAGTGACCCCTGGCGGTGATATGCATTCTCCCGAACTGTTTGCAAATATTGGAGAGATGGGTTCTATGGGAGGAGCCGATGGAATGGTAACAGACCTGCGTGGAAACCTTTATACGACCGGACCCAATGGGCTAACGATTTTTAATAATCAGGGCGAAGAACTCCACCGAATTACATTTGAAGAGCAGATCACAAATCTTGAGTGGGGAGGAGAGGATCTTAACCAGCTTTTCATCACAGGAAGTGATAATGTCTATCGATTTCAGTTCAACACTATTGGTAATAAGAAGCGGTAAGTTTACGCGTAACCCGAAGCTCCCGCTTCGGCATCACATTAAGAATATGTTGAAATCAGATCCTGCATAACGTCACCCCGGACCCCGATCCGGGAGCTCCCAGAACTCTGCAAGGTTACTTACTTTGTTTTTGCATGCCAGAGTGGTTGAGGATTTCGAAGGATAACTTTTGATTCTATTTCGAGGTTTCCCGGACGGGGACGTCCGGGTTACGTAACCCGAAGCAACCGCTTCGGCATCACTCTTTTCCGCCCCTTACCCAAATAATCATCAAAGCACTTTTTTTGATCAACTATTCAAACTGTGTTTGATAGCATCTGTAAAAATGTCTGTAAAGTGATCAAGCTGCTCATAGGTAATCACTAAAGGAGGCACAATGCGAATGACTGTATCCATAGTTACATTTGATAAAACCCTGTTCTTCAGCATCTCTTCTACAACAGGTTTTCCCGGGATCGTTAACTCCACGCCAATCATTAATCCTTTTCCACGGATCTCTTTAATCACATCTAAGTCCTGAGTTTTTTCTCTGATCTGTTCAATCAAATAAGAACCTTTTTCGGTTGCCTGGGTCATCAGATCTTCATCCAGAATCGTATTCACCGCAGCTAAACTCGCCGCACATGCAAGAGGGTTTCCACCATACGTGGTTCCGTGATCTCCATAATCTAGAGCACCGGCTGCTTTTTCACTCGTTATCGCTGCTCCAATCGGAAATCCACCGCCTAATCCTTTAGCTGTAGCAATAATATCAGGTTGAACATCGAAATGCTGATATCCAAAATATTTGCCGGTTCGTCCATTTCCACACTGTACCTCGTCAAAAATCAGAAGTGCATCATGTTCGTTACATAATTCTCTGGCACGGTTCATAAACTCCTCACTCACCTCATGGATGCCACCTTCGCCCTGGATCGGCTCAAACGCAAAAGCGATAGTATCCCTCGTGATGGCTTTCTCAAGAGCATCTATATCGTTAAACGGAATGGTGCTGAAACCCTGAGGTATCGGTTCAAATCCTTTTTGATATTTCTCTTTTCCCAAAGCAATGGCTGCAAGTGAACGACCATGAAAACCGCGCTCAACGGCTACAATATCTCCCTTTTTGCCCTTTTTATTTCCATACTTACGCGCAATTTTCAGCGCAGCCTCCAGCGCTTCTACTCCCGAATTACAGAAAAATACCCGTTCTAAACCGGAAAGCTCAGACAACAATTCTGCCAAATCACTTTGAGGTTTGTTGTAATAAAAGTTAGACGTATGAATCAGCTTTCCGGCCTGTTCCTGAATTGCTTTTACCACATTTGGGTGACAGTGTCCGGTATTATTTACAGCGATTCCCGCAAGCATGTCCAGATATTCATTTCCTTCGTAATCCCAGACTAATGCACCCTTACCGCGTTCGAGGGTAAGAGGGTATCGTTTATAGATTGGTAAATGATGTTCGTGTTCAGTTTTTTGTACGTCAGCAGTAATGTCTGATGGGTTCATAAAATGATAAAAATTTAAAATTTGTCTATTTAACGATTGCCAGGCCGATTCGTCCACGTTCAATATCGATATTTTTAATCTCAACCTCTACGATATCTCCCACGGAAACCACGTCGTGTGGATTATCTACTCTTTGTCTTCCGGTACTCATTTGAGAAATGTGAAGCAAACCATCCTGTTTTACACCTAAATCCACAAAAGCCCCGAAATCAACCACGTTGCGAACGGTGCCTTCCATTTTCATTCCCGGTGCCAGATCTTCCATCTTGAGCACATCTTGCCTGAGCAGTGGTTTAGGCAGGGATTCACGTGGGTCACGGCCGGGTTTCTGTAAATTTTCGATAATCAGCTGAAGAGTCGGAACTCCAACTCCTACCTGACCGGCTACTTCTTCAAGATTAATGTTTGAAAACACGGATTCAATTTTTGCCTTTTCTTCAGAAAGTTTATCAACGTTTATAGCAAACAGATTGCAAAGTTTTTCCGTTGCTTCGTAGCTCTCAGGGTGAATGGCGGTATTGTCCAGCGGATGTTTCCCCTCAGGTATTCGCATAAAACCGGCAGCTTGCTGAAATCGAAATTCACCGACTCCCTGTATATCTTTTAATTCATTACGACTGCTAAACTGACCCTGCTTGTCACGGTGAGTAACAATATTCTGAGCAACCTTTCTGCTCAGACCTGATACGTGAGAAAGCAGTGAAGAGCTTGCGGTATTGATGTTGATTCCAACTTCGTTCACGCAGGTTTCAACTACATCATCCAGTTTTTTAGCGAGCTGTACCTGATTAATGTCATGCTGATACAAGCCCACTCCTATAGATTTGGGATCGATTTTTACCAGTTCTGCCAGCGGATCCTGCACACGTCTCGCGATAGAAATATTTCCCCGCTGAGCGGCATCTAAATCAGGAAATTCTTCCCGTGCAACAGTTGAAGCAGAATAGACAGAAGCCCCGGCTTCGTTGATGATCAGATAGTGAAGCTCCTCTTTGGGATGATCTTCTTTTCGTTTCTGAATCACATCAGCAATAAACTGTTCGGTTTCCCGGCTTCCGGTTCCGTTGCCAATGGCAATAAGCGTAACATTGTGCTCGTCAATTAGTTTATTGACGACCTTCGCACTTTCCACAATCTTGTTTTGCGGTGGCGTTGGGAAGATGGTTGTTCCTGACAGATATTTCCCATAAGGATCAACTACCGCAATTTTACAACCGGTTCTGTAAGCCGGATCCACACCCATTACCACCTGGTTTTTCAGCGGTGGCTGAAGCAACAGGCTTTTTAGGTTTGTGGCAAAGGTTTCGATGGCGTGTTCATCGGCAGAGTCCGTTAATTCGTTTCTTAATTCACGCTCCAGCGAGGGCAGAAGCAACCGTTTATAGGCATCCTCCACTGCATCCTGAAGTGCAGGTATGAAAATGGAGGCTTCATTGGTGATCACTTTATCATCCAGATGCTCCAGAGTCTGATCTTTGATAAGCTCGAGGTTTACAAAGATTTTGTTCTCCCTTTCGCCACGATTAATCGCAAGCACCTGATGCGGCTTGATATGTGCTACCCGGCCATTAAATTCATAATAATCTTCGTAATTGGTACGCTCATTTACAGCAGGATTTTTCTTGGTTGAAATATGCCCGTGTCGCCTGATAATCTTTCGCAATGCATCCCTCACTTCAACAGACTCATTTATCCATTCTGCTACGATATCGAGAGATGTTGTGAGAGCGGTTTCTGCATCGGGGAGCTCCTTCTCGGTATCCACAAACTTTTTAGCATATGTCAGCGGATCACCTTCCTCAATTTCCTGATCCCAAATCATTTGTGCCAGCGGCTCAAGACCTTTCTCTTTGGCCATATCGCCACGGGTTTTCCGTTTCTTTTTATACGGCAGATACAGATCCTCAAGCGTTTTCAGGTCTTTGCAGTTCTTTATTTTCTTCTCGAGTTCGGGAGTCAGTTTGTCCTGCTCTTTAATGGCCTTTAAAATGGTCACTTTCCGATC
>PWFZ01000190.1 GCA_003555185.1 Balneolaceae bacterium
CGCTCAGACTTATAAGTGCGAGTGTCAAAGTTCTGTGAGAGTCGAATGTGGTTTTTGCATTCCACCGCCAGTCATTTAAACTAGATCTAATGCGTGATTTTGAGATACCAAACCCATCACATACATATTCCGGGATATCATAGGTGTGCCCGAACGTTTTGTTATCAATATTGTACTTATAAATTGGTAAATCAGGCTCATTGCACCCATCTTCATCGGATGGAATAAAGTGTATGGAACTAAAAAGCGAGTTTGAAAGAGCATCATCCAAAACCTTTGTAAACTTGTAAGGAAATTGATTGTTTTCAACCCAATATTCCTGAACGTGATTCATATCTAGTTTATTCATTCCCCAGAATGGGCGATACAGGGGGTATTGTACGTTATTTACAAATTCTTCAAGCTGTGATTTTTTGGTCTCTTTTGCAGATTCCAGTGTGCTTTCCCGAAGGGCATAAAGCGAATAAATATTCATAACCGTAAGCGCTAAAACCGCAATGGCTGCGATTCCAAAAAACAACCATCGTGTGCTGTTTCGGTTACTTAGTTTTTTAATTAAAGGCATAGTTAAACTTGTCTTACAATGTTGGCGACCATGTATAATCGAAAAAAAATAAGTGAGATAAAAACCTGCACTTAAACATAAATAGCTTTTTACATACCCTGAATAGAGTCAGTTCGATATGTTTGGTACTTGTCGGATAGGCAGATTACCGTTGCCACATATTGTTTGATCTGTTGATATCCGGAAAGTAATTTTCAGAGTCGATCTCAACTTTCACGATATCAGATTTTGTATCTATCGAAAATTCTCTGGTTCTATAACCCATAAGCCAATGATCGACGTCTAAAACCTCATTAATAGTTGATCCGTCCTCCAGGGTTATTTTTAAATGAACGGGCATGGGAATATTCCCCAGATCCTCAATTACGATAATGGATTGATCTCCGTCACGGTACACATCTGTTATAGATTGATCCAGAATCCATGTTTCGTAATACCAGCTTCTCCAGAACCAAGATAAGTCTTTCCCCGATACATCCTCTATGGTGTTAAAAAAGTCCCATGGGTACGGATGTTTGTATTCCCATCTTTCCATAAACTCTCTGTGGGCTTCAATAAATAGATCTTCGCCAAGAATTCCCTTTAAGGCTGTTAGGACAGATGCAGGTTTTGGATAAGAAGCCACACCATAAGCCGGACCGGGATAATGAAAGTCGCTCCACCTCATCATTTCTCCTTCAAGGTCGGTTCCGGCAATGCGCAGGTACTGACTGAATAGATCTTCCCGGCTAAATTGTTCTTCACCGTAACGATCTACATTTGTTTGTTGGGTATGAAAAGAGGTATGACCTTCATCCAGCCAGGTGTACCTTCGTTCGTTGGTGCTTACAATCATAGGAATCCACATATGAGCAATTTCATGGGCAGTAACGCCATAAAGGGGAATGGCTCCGGCATTATTGTAATCACCAATTAGCGTGATCATCGGAAATTCCATGCCGCCTCCAATAATATCAGCTCCTTCTACAGATGTCATATGTGGCCAAGGGTATGGGATATCTGTGTAATCTGATAAAAAAGTAATAGAATGTTGAGCATAATCAGTTTGCTCAACCCAAAGTGGAGCTGTTTCACGGTAAAATGTATTAATTCGGGTATACTCTGTTTCGCCGTTCATTTCTTGTACAGAAGCACGTGCTCCTTCCCATTTTGACTCCCGGGTTGCACTAAAGGCTACATCCCGAACCCGATCGGACTGAAATCGCCAGGTTATCATTCCATTATCGGTAGAAACAGTAGCGTTATCCACTTCATCAAAATCCACGATTGTTAAAACTTCGTCACTATCACCGGCAGCAACATAGCGTTCTAAAATTTCAGGGCGGAGCGTTTCTTCGGGGTTCAGAAATTCACCGGTTCCCATTACTATCCAGTTTTCCGGGGCGGTAATGCTTAAATCGTAATCGGAAAATTTGTGGTAAAACTCTGCATTTCCAACAAATGGGTCATCCATCCATCCATAAACATCATCAACAACCGCAATTTGCGGATACCAGTAGGCTATCATGTAAAGGTTATCGCGACTTCGGCCCATTCTTCCTGATGCTCCTTGTTGGGGGACTTCGAAAGACCACTCAAATTCAAGTTCTGCAGAACTACCTGATTGGGTTTCTTGTTCATGAAAAATATATAGCCTGGTCCCGTCCATTATATAACCATCTAATGCTCCCATCCAACGGGCTTCCATTGTAGTCTCATCCAGTTCATTACCGTTAAGAGAAATTCTGGTCAGGTTTTTACCGCCTGTAATTTCCGTTTCCTCACTTTTTGCTGTACCTGCTTTATGTAAATTTTGGGCAAGCTCTACTACAATTACATTTAGATCATTGGGCGAGTTGTTTTGATAGACAATGCGTGCCTGTCCATAAATGGTATGTGATTCGGGATCAAGCTCTGCAGAAAGAGTATAAGAAGCTTCGTTTTGCCAATAATTTACACCGGGATTACCATCAGCAGATCGTGTATTCTCACGTAATGCGCGTTTAAAAGCGTTTGGTTTTTCTACGGGATAGGGAATTGGGCGTTCAATTTCAGAAACCGAGATATGCTTGACTTCATCGTTAGTAATGGTTTCGGTAGTTGTGCAGGAGAGAAGAAGAATAGGAAAGAGAAAAATCCACACAAAACGAGATTTATAAAGCATATTCTTGATTTTATAATTGATAATTACCTGCATTAAAAGGAAACGCGAAGGATTTTAATTTATTCCTCGATAATTCCGGCTTTTAACAGTGAACTTTTAAGTTCGTCCATGTTTACGGGTTTAATCAGATAATCTGTATAGTTTATAGGCTTTGCTCTCTCTCTGTGAAGCGGATCAGAATTACCGGTTATAAAAACGACAGGCACATCCGAGAATTCACGAATTTGTTCCATCGCCTGTATTCCATCCATATCACCTTCCAGGGCAATATCCATTAGAATTAAATCAGGCTTGATTTTTTTTGTTATATCTACAGCTGTTTTGCCATAGACCAGCTCCCCTTTAGCATCAAATCCAAGTTTCTCCATATAGCTTTCGTAAAGCAGATTGAGAATTAAATCATCTTCAACAATTAGGACCGTTTTTTTACTATCCATAGGTAATACTCTATACTTTAATTGTTTTTAAAGGGCTGATCAATCATATCTATTTTGGAGTAAAACAAAAAATTAATTTTGGCTTTTTTTATCTCATCATTTTTAATGATAATTAAAAATAACCATTTGGGGCGTAACATTTTCGGTGATTAAATCCGATATAGCGAGCTGCTCGTAACTATTCTTTAAGATGTAGGGTACGTACGATGAATGTCCATTTTTTTGGCGTTGTTGATGAATCATTATTTCAGCTTGATAACCTACATGTAACCAGGTAAATGGATTTTCGGCATGGGTACATAACGCCAGCGAGTTTTTCGGGATATCTATAAACTCCAGATTACTGCGTTTTGGAAGATCAACTACAGTGATTAAATCGTCATTTTTTAGCGAATTCTTTTTTTGTTCTTTTTCCAGAGATGATTGATTTAATTTCAATTCATTAATTGATGTAGAAAATCGAAATATTGCAACTAACTCATTTTCCATAATACTCGGAAAGATTTGAATAAGAGGCTGATTTTCTTCGTTCATATATTTGATGCGGAAATTCTGGATGATGATTCCTGCCTGAATTACACCAATTCTGTATTTTTCAGGATCTTTCTTAAATGATGGAAGAACCTTCAGCTCTATAGCTTTTCCCGAAATTGAATAGGCCCAATAACTCGGGGTGGATTGAAGGCTTTTGTTTTGTAATATTTGAATGTAGTCCTGCATATGTCACTCAATAATTGCTGCGGTTAAATCAAAGTGAACCGTAAGTTTATCGTTTACTTTAACCAGGCCAAGCATAGCAGTAGGCGGGTCTACATTGTAATCTGTCATGGCTATATCCGTCTCTCCTTTAGCTCTGATGTAGCCACTGTCCATAATAAAGCCATTCATAGTGAACTGAATTGTATTCGATTCACCGGCAACGGTTAAGACACCGTTTACAGTAATTCTGTAAATATCAGTTTCTTCTTCATATTCTACTCCTTCAGTAGATTGATATTCAAAATGGATAAAATCATATTGTTCGGCTTTTAAAGCATCATAAAGATCCCGGTTCATTCTGCTTCTTCCACAGTCGAAACCTTTGACCAGGATATTAATTTCAACTTTCAGTCTATCTGTATCCTGATTTTCCGTCTCAATGGCATGGGATAAACGTTGACTGTTAACATCGTATTGATTTGCATCACAACTAAAACTGTTGACATTCGATCTCCCCTCAATCCATAAGTTACTCTGTTCTGTATGTACAACCATTTGCTGTGCATACAAACTTCCGCCTGACAGGAACATCATCAGAAAAACAGATAGTATTGTGATATATGAGCGGAAGTTTTGCATGGGTGTATTTAATACAGATTAAAGTGAAAAAGTAAGAGAAAATGGAATTCTAATTTCATCGCGGGCTCGAACTGTTCCCATAATGGCTGTTGGCGGATCAATGTTAAAATCTGTCATCAGAAGATCTTGTTCTCCGGTAAAGGTTACGCTATCACCATTAAATGTAGCATTTACCGTCATGGTTGTGTTATAATCTACACCTGCAGCATTAATAACTCCTTCTGCATTAATGGTGGCACTGTTACCATTAACTTCAACGTCATTAATACGATTAAGTGTAAATGTTATATTTGGATGCTCATCATTCTTCAAATAACCTTGAAGATTTCTGGTTAATCTGCCAGAGTCAGATTCAATATCATCTACCGGTATTGTAAGTTTCATGGTTTCAAAATGATCAGAAGTTAGACTGGAAAGGTCACTTCTATCGAATTCTTTCATTACAAAATCAGCATTAATCGTTTTTACTTCTGCATCCCAACTACGTACATTGGCATCGCCGTCAATTTTCATTTCATGATCGGGTTGCAAATTCAAATTAATATCCTGGTTCTGTGCAATAGTAAAATCTATGTTCAGAAAAAGGGATAAAAATAGTGTTAAAAGGGTTAGACGTTTCATAATTATTCTCTTTTTAGTTTGAAAAAGGCTGAATACAATGATTGTACTCAGCCTCTCTATATTAAATTTATTTAGAAGCTAATAACGGCTTCAAGCATCACACCGCTGAATTTTCCATTCTCGCGAAGATCACCTTCAGGGTATCCATCGTAAGACTGATTCACATATTCAACTTTTGCAAGTACGTTGTTAGTTAAGAACCATCCGCCACCGATGTTAAATCGCTCGACTTCGATGTCATTTCCACCTCTTAGCTCGCCTGTTACGAGATTGTAACGTCCGCCAAAGTAGAAGTTTTCATTCTCGCCGATTCGATAGAGAAGTTCCGCTCCATACTGATTGTATGTTCTTGAATCCTCACCATTCAGTGCGTTACCGGATGAGTTTTCGAAGACACCAAAGAACTCAAGCCCTTGGAATTTAACGAATGGGTTGATCATGAATGCTGTCATTTCTCCACCTACTCCTCGGATGCTAAAGTCGGGTGCTACTCGTCCACTCATTCTGTTATCTTCAAAGATATCATAGTAACGTGCTCCGGCCCGGTCGGCAGTGTAGAGGTTTATACCTGCAGATTGGCTTGTGGTATAAAGCGATCCTGTCAGTCGTATACGAAGATCCGGGTTGATCTGTTGGTCAAATCCAAGTTTTCCGATAAAAGAAGGTTTGGTATTCACACCTGCATCCACAGTACTTTGATTTAATTTACCATTGGTAAGTCCAACCATAGCAAGGAACCCATTACTTTGGTAGTAAACTTCACCGGCTACTTCTGTGGTAAATGAGTCCATAAGGTAGTTTCCAACAAATGGGTTGAATATGGCCTGTCCGTTGTCAGATCGGCGGAAATGTGTATCACCATAGTTAACCTGCATGTGGCCAACCTTAATGGTTACGTTGTCCATTAATTCATCCAAAAATCCTTCCTGGATAAAATCGAG
>PWFZ01000207.1 GCA_003555185.1 Balneolaceae bacterium
AATCCCAATCCCAATCCCAATCCCAATCCCAATCCCAATCCCAATCCCAATCCCAATCCCAATCCCAATCCCAATCCCAATCCCAATCCCAACGCAGCCAGATCAGCCGGTTGGCGGACACGATCAGATGGGTGCAGACAGGTTTTTTGGATTGATCTCTCCAATTCACAATTCCGATCACTAAATCAAAAGTGATATCTCTTTCACATGAATGAACAAAAAAAGCTATTAATAATTGGAAGTGTTTGGCCTGAGCCAAATTCATCGGCAGCGGGCAGCCGGATGATTCAGATCATTGAACAGTTTCAGCAGAATGGCTGGGAGATTACCTTTGGGAGCATTGCAGGAGATAGTGAATTTTCTGTTGACCTCAAAGAGATCGGAATTCAGAAAGAATCATTGAAGCTAAACGATGGAAGTTTTGACACTTTTGTGAAGGAGCTGAAACCTGACATTGTACTATTTGATCGATTTATGACCGAAGAGCAGTTTGGCTGGAGGGTCGCTGATCAATGTCCGGATGCCCTGCGAATTTTAGATACGGAGGATTTACACTGTCTCAGAGCGGGGAGAAGAAAAGCGTGGAATGAGAGTCGGGCATTCACTCTTGACGACTTGATGAGCGATATTTCCCGCCGGGAAATTGCCAGTATTTTTCGGTGTGATCTGTCTCTGATTATTTCAGAATACGAAATGAATCTCTTGACGGAATTTTTTAATGTAGATCCATCTCTTCTACTATATTTACCATTTATGCTCAACCCAATTGATGAATCTGATAAACAAAGTTGGCCTGGTTATAATAGCAGACAACACTTTATATCTATTGGAAATTTTCTGCATCAACCAAACTGGAATGCGGTACTCTATTTAAAAGAGGAAATCTGGCCAAAAATCAGAGCAGAATTGCCAGATGCTGAACTTCATATTTATGGAGCGTATTCATCAGCAAAGGTGGAGCAAATGCATAAACCGAATAAGGGGTTTATTGTGAAGGGCAGGGCAGAGGATGCTCAATCGGTAATGAAAAACGCACGTGTTTGCCTTGCTTCTTTGCGTTTTGGTGCAGGTTTGAAAGGAAAACTTATTGAGGCAATGCAGTGTGGAACGCCAAGTGTGACAACATCTATTGGAGCCGAAGCAATGCATGGGAATTACGACTGGCCGGGATTTATAGAAGATAAATCTGAAGATTTTGCAGCTTCTGCGATTAGGCTTTACATAGATGAAAAACGTTGGAGTGAAGAGCAATCTAAAGGAAAATGCATCATAAATGATTTGTATCCGAAAGAAGAATTGGGAAAGAGGTTTATGAAATGTGTTAAAGATCTAATTTCGTCTATAGATGAACATCGGAAGAAAAACTTTATCGGATCGATGTTAATGCATCATTCTATGGCAAGCACAAAATTTATGTCGCGTTGGATAGAAGAGAAGAATAGATAACATGAATTTGGCATATGAAGTTAGGTTTAAAATGATCTTACTTCTTTGAAAAGTGGGAGTTAAGACTTTCCCCTAAAAAGGAGCTCCGAACGCCAGCGATTCTCGCGAAGCTAAATACAGAGGAGTATTCGTTGTGTTCTAATACGATTATGAATGCAGATCTAATGTGAATTGGACAAATGTGGAACTTTAATGGTCTTGTTTTCCCCTGTGATCGCCGTGGTTAAACAGTAGTCGCCTCGACTGAGAAGCAAACTTTTCAAGTGTTCCAAAAAAATGACGTTAAATAAAAAGGCCTCAAATTTATTGAGGCTTTTAAAATTTATCTGTTTTCGAATGTTACGCCATCTACGCCCACTCCTGTAATAGTCAGTGATTGCCAGCCTCTAGGAAGCGGAGTATCTAGCTGAATAATACCCTCATCGGTAAGTTCCAGTCCACCAAACCCTGACAAAATTGCCTGCAGCATTCCGCCGGCACCTGTTGCAAAGTATGGGTTGGTTCCATCGGCTATTTCTGCAATCACACCAAATGGAGGGAGCTCATTAGGTTTATACCCTCGGGTAAATAATTCGTAGGCCTCGTCTCTGTCACCAAGTCTTGAGCTGATTACAGAATAAACGGAGTGAGTCATGGCAGGGCCTCGCGGATCCACTCTTTGTTGATAGTAGTTCAGGTTTTTTCTCATCTGCTCGCGATCCGTAACAATTTTGAGCGGGTAAGAAAGCAGGTTTACATCTGCTTGTTTGATCATTTCGCCTTCATAAGTTGCATGTTCGCGGGTTGTACCGTCTTCAAATTCCAGAATTGGAATATTATCGGCCACATTTTTCCATTGCGGGTTAGGTGTATATCCTAAAACTTCTGCTGCTTTTGTGGCATGATTCAGCACAGATATAGCTGTGGCGTTTGTAAAGGCATTATTATCAACGTTTTCAGCATGTTCATCGGCAGCCACAACATTGATAATGTCAAAGTTTCCATTTTCATCTTCTTCAACTCTGCTGATCCAAAAATTAGCTACTTCTTCAAGCAGTGGATAACCTTCCGTTTCAAGCCAGAACTTATCTTGTGTTACCTGAAAATAATTCCAGAAAGAGATACCAACGACTGCCGTAATGTGATGCTGAAACGGTCCTGTAAGTGCCCAAACGGGAGTAGCTTCCTGACCCACATCATTCGACTCCCAGGGAAACATCGCTCCATCGTAACCGTGTCCAAATGCTTTAAGTCTCGCGCCTTCCAACCGATCAGATCGATAATCAACAATAGATCGTGCAAGTTCGGGCTGGAGCATAAGCAGGGGAGGATACATCCAGATTTCAGTATCCCAAAACACGTGGCCGTTATAACCGAGGCCGGATAATCCCATGGGAGATAGACTTAACCTCGATCCTTCCCGTACAAACGAGTAGAGATGATATAGTACAGACCTAACATCCAGCTGATCCTGCTCATTTCCTTCGATGATGATATCACTTTTCCATAAGTCGTCCCAGGCGGCATTATGACGATTAAGAAGCCTGTCACGGCCTTCGAGCATGGCATAAACACTTAACCGTTCTGCTTCTCCATGGGCGTCATCATAGTGTTCGGTTGATGTGGCTGAACTTACAATACTAAACCGATACGTTTCTCCGGCACTCAACTCTTTTGTTACATGTGTTAAATGCATGTTGTGATCCCAATCTTCGTGTACATAATTCGGCATTGACTCTTCATCAAACAGAAAACTGTTAGACACCGCAATGGTGTGCTTTCCAGTGGGACTTTCTGCTACGGATGTCATCAACGGAATTTGAACGTGTGGTCGATCAATAACAGCATAATAATTTCGAACGTCTCTCAGGTGATCGGGGGCTTCAATAACGGATGCCGGCTTGATAGTGACGTCCTGTAAAGCTTTTACCTCCATATCGATCAGGCTAGTAAAAGGGAGGTGTCGAAGAGAACGAACCCGGTAGGTTACTTCCACTTTATCATCAAAAGTAAATATGGTTTCGAAGTAAGCCTGTCGCATATTCAATTTCTGCGACATATTTGAGATGTTATTCTGGTTTATGCGTTCACCATCAACATCGAGATTCATTCCCGCAAAATTAAATCCCCGTAAAATGTTTGATACACGTCCACGTCCGTAATAATCGTAAACACCATTTAATACGGTATCACTGACTTTCAATGGTTCAGCTGACGATACAATTCCAACCATTCCATTAGCTACTGTAACACCATAGTAATTGTTTGGGTTGATTTCATCTGCTTCCAAAACCCAACCTGAATTCTGTGCATTAACTTGCATGACTAGAAATAGTGTTATTGAAAAAAGTAAACATACTTTCATATAAGAAATTTTGAAATTTCAGGAGACTTGATGATCTAACCTGCTTTGTTATACCTCAATGTTAGATTATTACTTTTATAATCCTAAATATAATCCAAAAAAAAAGCCGCGTTTTGCAACGCGGCTTTAAAACTCATAGATAATTATTTCTATCAGGATACAGTACCCGGACTTGTTTCAGCCGGTTCAGTATCCGCTATCGGTGATACATTAGCATCAATAGTCTCTGCCTCCACTTCATCATCCCAGAAAAAGAGATAGAACATTACTGCAACACCCACGGCTATAATTGCCGGCATTATCCAGAATGAGAATGCTCCGGCCAGCCAGCCCGCTTCAGTAGATCCGTCAAGGTTGATACTGTCTCCCCACCAGCCTAACAGGTAGTTACCAATCAACATACCGGCTCCATAGGTAAGGATATTGTAGAATCCCTGAGCACTGGCCCTTAGATTTTTGGGGGCTTTCTTCTCTACATATAACTGACCGGTTACGAAGAAGAAATCGTAACATACACCGTGGAGAGCTATACCCAGTAGCACAAGCATCACGGAATCAGGAAAGATTCCAAAGAGGAAGTATCGTGCAGCCCATGCTAACATTCCAACTAAAAGCATCCATTTTACGCCCAACCGAAGTAGAAAGAATGGAATCAAAATCATAAATAAAACTTCACTCATTTGACCAATCGCCATAAAGGAAGCAGCCTGATCGCCAAATGCTACAGCCGTAACAAAGTCATTTGTTCGTGCATAATAGAAAGCCAAAGGAATACTGATGGCAAAACTACTTATGCAAAAAACCGCGAAGTTTCTGTTCGATAATAGTTTAATGGCATCGAGTCCGAGTGCTTCATATAAGTTGAACTTCTTTCCTTTTTCAGATGGAGGGGCAGCAGGAAGAGTGAAACTGTAAAGTCCATAAATTAGGGAGATAACGGCACTCATCTGTAATGGAATAGCCGTTGCCTGAATATTACTTTCCACACCTGTAATTACTGTGAGTAAAGGTACATCGATCCAGCCAAGCACAGTTTGCGATACAACAAAACCCGCAACTATCCACCCAAGTGTTCCCCAAACACGAATCTTAGGAAATTCTCTGTCAGGGTCATCAATATTTGCGAAAGATATGGCGTTTACGAGCGCAAGGGTTGGCATGTATAACATAAAATATGCCAGCATCACCCATATGAAAATTCCAGGTTCGTTAGTGATTGTAGCTGCATACCAAAGAATACCGGCACCGAGAATGTGGCATACCGCATTGACCCGTTCAGCATTAAAATATCTATCGGCTATTAATCCTACGAGAACCGGAGCAAGAAGGGCTGCCCAGTTATGAGTTGCATAAGCTTGACCAATAATTGAATTGAGACCTTCTTCTCCTTGAAATATGTCGAGGAGATAAACACCCATAGTAACAAAGAAGCCACCCCATATAAAAAACTGGAGGAACATCATGATACTTAAACGCGATATTACAAATCTATTATCATTCATATACAGTTGAGATTTTGTAGTCATTTTATTTATCGCATGAATATTCATTTAATCGTTGATAAGTGCAAGTAAAATGCTGTGATTGAGTTGCACAATTTGGGAATCTTCTTTATCTGTATATAGAATAAATTAAAGACAATCATATAATCTGATAGAGTATAATGAGCAAAAAAGTAAGGTTAGGTATGGTAGGGGGTGGATTAGATGCGTTTATTGGTGATGTGCATCGCAAAGCCGCAGCTCTCGATGGACAGTTTGATTTGGTTTGCGGAGCTTTTAGCAGTAAACCGGAAAAATCAAAAAAGACAGGAAATGCTTTAGGACTAAACCCAGCAAGAGTCTATGATTCATATAAAGAGATGTTTGAATCAGAGGCGAAACTGCCTGAAAACGAAAGGATGGAAGCTGTCTCCATTGTGACACCAAACCACGTACATTTTGATCCTGCCAAAATTGCCCTCGAATACGGTTTCCACGTAATTATTGATAAACCATTAGTTTTCTCCCTTGATGAAGCCAAGGAACTGAAGTCTGTCGTTGAACAAACAGGCAATCTTTTAGCCTTAACTCACACTTATACGGGTTACCCGATGATTAAAGAGGCGAAAGCCGTTGTGAAATCCGGTAAACTGGGAGATATCAAAAAAGTTTTTGTTGAATATCCTCAGGGATGGCTTTCCACACCGCTTGAGAAGGAAGGAAACAAACAGGCGTCATGGCGAACGGATCCATCCAAATCGGG
>PWFZ01000348.1 GCA_003555185.1 Balneolaceae bacterium
ACCTAGAAAGAATCGAACAAGATGGGCCTGTTTATAGTGATTAACCGCTTATTTTTACAAAAATCATGAAATAAGCCGCAATTCGATGATAATTTGAATTGTGGCTTTTATATAACTAGTATTTGTCAACAGTCTGAAGCACGCATTTTTGCGTGCTTTTTGATATCTTGGCAATTGGTGGCAATTCGTTAAACAATAGTATGATAGGAGTTGTAAGATAATGAAAATCTCGGTCAATCTGTTAATCAAAAAACACAAGAAAGAACTATTTATGGATGATAACTATATGAAATATCTCTCAATAAAAGCTGATGGACAAAAACTGAGTACTAAGGAAGAAATTTCTGAGCAGATCAGTGTCTTTAACTTAAGTGAATATGAGGATGCCGTTGCTGTTGTTGGAAATAGCAAAGAGAATATCCCCGATTGGGTGGTATTGCTTAAGATTTTGGTAAAAAAATCCGATAATACAAAGCTTCCAGAGATAAAAAACAAGTCAAACCGGGCGATTATTTTCTTCAATAAGCCTGGATATGTTCTGGCATATTCTTTTGGATATGGGAAAAGCATGTTGGATGAAGACTTAATCGTTCAAGATTTTGGACTGAAGGTAGTTGTTAATAATATTGATGTAAATAAAATGACATCATTGAAAAGAATGAGACTAGAAGACAACCTTTTACGTTCTGATCAACAAGCTGTAAAAGATATCCCGTTAGAGATGTTTGCAGTTGATACAATGCGCGAAGTCATTGGATCTATTTCAGGTAGACTATTGAACCAAACTTTTACCAACAGACTGAAAGGTAGTGATTCTTTACAGTTTAGCTTCAATCGAAAAATTGATAAAATTAATTTTGAAGAAATCAACTCATATCTTATAAGAGAGTATAACAAAGAAAAATATAAGAAGAATGGTTTTGAATGGATTGACAACATAACTGTCGTGAAAGAGAAGAATGTTTTAAAGTCATTGAATAAAACACTAGTAGAAAACATTAATGATAGAAAAGTGGAATTTCAATTACCTGAAATACGTGAAGAGGGCGATTTAGATAAAATTTCCTTTACTGAAAAGGGTGATTTAGTTCACGCTAGCAATGCTTCATTATTTGCTTACTTAATCAGTTCACCAATAAAAAATGCCAAAAGTCTCAATCATCGAGAAGTTTTCATTAAAGAGTCAAAAAAAGGCAATATTATAAGTAAATGGAAATTAAAACAATGCCTGTATACGGAGACTACTTACAATAAAACCAATTATATTTTTGCGATTGGCTTATGGTTTAAAATCAATTCCGATTATACTAGAAAATTAAATTCTTATCTAGCGGGAATTTCCCAGTGGGAAGAGAATATGCCCTTATGCAAACCTGATTACAAAGAAGATGATTACATTCATCAATTCAATGTCGATAAGGATTATCTTGTCCTCCACAAAGAGAAAATTGAAGGATTGGAGCTGTGTGATTTATTGCATTCCAGCAAATCATTAATTCACGTTAAGCCCTGGCATCGCTCTAGTACGTTAAGTCACCTATTTTCTCAAGGTCTAGTATCAGCAGAAAAATTGAAAAATGATTTTGAGTTTAAAGAAAAATGTCAAGAAAAGTTAAAAGAATTGAATGCTGATTTTGCTTATTTTGACGAAAATAGTCCTCCAAGAGTTTTTACAATTGTCTATGCGATTATTTTCAAAAAGGCTAAAAACAAGAGTGATAACGATTTTGAAGATGTAATTTCAAGACTCCCAATATTCTCTAAGGTTAATTTACAACACTTTTTAAGAAATTTACATAGTATGGGGTATAATGTTGCATTGAAATACATCATGCGCGAAGAGATACGTGAAGCTACAACTAGTAGAAAAATATAAGATGTTTTTTGAAAGCAATTATTTGGTACCGGATTTGTTGAAAAACAACCCGTGATGATTTTAATAGGATATTTGGAAGAAGACAATAGTTAAAATATTTGGAAAACATAGAAAAGCGGTGCGTATGATGTAAGAATGCACCGCTTTTGTGTTTCACTGTTGCTTTTGTGTGTTTTAGTAACAAAGAAATGTTTGCTATAAGCCAAATTATCAATAGGGAATCTTATTATGATTTCTATTAAATTGCCTTAAGGTGTGTACTTCAGATGAAGAGTTTGGGTTGTTCCGATTTTAATTTATGAAGGTGCTTATTATAGATTTTTTTCTTAAATCTGCCCTCTATCCACCTGTAGTATCTGCTCGTAAGTGATTGATCAAGAATAACCCCATGTACATAATCAAGAACAAAGAAAGCTACACCAGCGAGATAACCAAAATTTAGTAGTTGATTTGATAACCAGTAAGTACCTGTTCCTACGGCCAATGATAAAAATATAAATGAAACGGAAACTAAAAGTAAGGCTTTCCTTTGTGATGCTTTATCACTTTTATTTCTTATTTTTTCTAGAAACTGCTCGCGGAGATTTGTTCTGATCTGTCGTTCTTTATCTCTTTCCCGCTCTAGATTATCTTTTTCATCGTGTAATCTCTTGTTCTCACTTGTAAGTTGCTTATTTTTTGATTTCGCATCTTTAATCTTTAAATATTCCTTTTCAAGAAATTCATCGGTAGATTTCCCGCTCGCAGAAGTTTGTTCGAAAATTTCACTATATGCGTAGTTATCGAGCATACTTCTTTCAAGCAGACCCTTGCTTTCAGGTGTGAGAGATTCGAACAGTTCAAGTTTCTTTTTGACTTCCTCCATACTGCGGGGCGATGGATTGACAGCTGTTCTGGCATTTTGGAGCAGTTTCAATTCTGGCAAATCATCTCTAGAGTTTGAAGATTTTATCCACAATATGGTAGTCAGCTCGACATCGGTCATTATTACCGGAACCATTCTTTTGCCTTCATAGGTGTCTTTGTTTACAAAAAATTCTTTGGTTTCTTTGACAAGGTTCGCATTCCCTGTGACAAATATCGCCTTGCAACCCTCAATCGTGGTCAATTTGCTTTTACCACCAATCTTTCCCCTGGAACGTCTTATAGAGGTAATTGATTTTATGTCATTCTGAAGAGCTTCTTCTTTTGAGTAGCCAATGCTTTTCAAATGTCTGGTAAGCTCGCTTTCGTCGTAATCAATAGATTTATCTTCAAAGGTTTCATTGTCGACAATTGATATCCCCTTGTTTTCAATTTCGGAACGCAAGGAAGCCAGATAAGTTTCGATAGATTCATCATCCACTTTTTTATAGTCGAAAGCTTCAAGAGTCTGTGTTTGAAACCGATGTCTGTTTTTAAGATAGTTACTGATGATTCCATATACTTCATCGAAGTTGTGTTCGAAACAAAAAGGTTTTGCCTTGAGCTCTTTGGCTAATTTCATCATTGCCATTGCACTTTTGTTTTCCTCGTTAGTTTTGAGGCCCAAGGCTCTTAGAATAATTATGGTATCTAGGTAAATATTCAAGTTATTGAGTTTGGATTTCTCATTAATGACTTCATCCTGAAAATATACGATTTTTTTGAGCATGAAACCTTCAAGCATTTGAAGTATCAGCAGATAGGTCGATGATTTTTTTTCGTGCTCTTTCAAGACAAACTGCCCTACATTAAATAGTCTTTGATCAGTGATTCCATTGTACTTCAATCTTCCAATATCATTCACTATATCATGACCACTATGCTCAAAAAACGCAAGAAGTGAAGTCTCTAAAAAACCTTTCTTTTTTTCAGGGTTGACTCCCAGATGGTCTCCGAGTTTTATTATAACCTTTTCACTACTTTCTCTGTTCTTTATTAATCGTTCAGTGAAATCCCTAGAGAATTCTCTAAGGTAGCTCTGCATATCCTTTTTTTGGTTATCGGCATTATAAATCTTGTATAAATAATGCTCTCCACCCTCTCTTTTAAGAATTCCCTTTTTGCACAACCTTCTCAAAAGTGATTTTATGACGGCAGCGGGCAAATCTTCAAGATCATAATCCTCTCCCAATCTTTTCTGCAAATCACTGATGGACAAAGGTTGGCCTAAAATGGCTTCCTCAGCGATTGTTGCAATGACAAAGGGCAAAATCAAATCAAGAATATCATTCTTTCCCTCTTTTTTCAGTACGGAAATATAAAGCGCACTCACAATACTTGAATTCATTAACTTATCCCTCTTTCTTTTTTTTATTGATAAATTAATATTCTTAAATGATTAATAAGCTAACTATAACTTGGAATAATTACTGGCGATATCCATGCTTTATTACTGCCGCAGCTTCATCAAGGAAATAAGAAAACGCATTCCTTAATCAAGCGTTCTGTGTATCCGCACTGACTTTTCTCACTCTGATCATCTTCTTCATGTGTTCGACCACCGCATCGACTTCCTCGATGTTTCTGAAGGAAAATGATGCGATGCTTCCGCCTTTGGTGACCAGTTCGATGGTGCGCATCGTCACTTGGGGACCACGGTAGTCACTGCGTTCTGAAAAAGGCTTCGAATCGGTCTCGTGCGACTTGATGGTGACGATATCGTCATAGTAGTATTCCTCGGTGGATGTGTTGACGGCCGGTTGGACGATGGAGAAGACAAGACGGCGATGGACGAGCTGGTTGTCGGTGAACAAAAACAGCGACTCGGTATAAAGAGAAGAACGTCTTTTCCCATCCCTTCCCCGTTTGAATAGAAGCCGCATATCCCCGAAAGGCTTGAAATGATACCCACCGATGATGACCGGTTTCTTGACACCGAGTTCATCATAGGAATCTTTGAGTTTCCGGATCGCATCCTCCTGGATGCTTTTTTTGAACGCCTTTGTCACGCTGTCGATCTCTTCATCAGTCGGTGTCATATTGATCACCGCGATGAACCAAAGAATTCCGGCCACGATCATAAGCACCCCGTAGCCCCTCAGTGATTCGTCAATCGCGATCATGATCCCGAATACGACCAGCAATATGGCCCAGATGATCTTCATTCCCCTGAAATAACGCAGATTTCTCCTGTAGTTCATTAAAACCCCTCCTCAATGGTTGACCGGTTCATCATCGATGCTGAACCCGTTTCTTACACACGCATGGATTGGACGGGCTCTAAAGCGGTCTTGTGACCCCGCAGAGCCTCAACCCCCACACCCCGTGCATCATCATGATTATAAGGCACAAAGCCGCCTGTGAACAGCGCACATGTGTCGTTTTTTGATAAAGCGCGAAAGCGGATAAGCGCGCCATCTTAAGGGTTCCCAGAAAGCCTTTGTAAACTGACAATGCAAGTCGTAATCTATTGATGTTTTATCAGCTGCGTAAGCGCAGCTTTCTTAATGATTTTGAAATGTTCATTCTTATAGCCTATTAAATCACTACCAAAGTTCTTTTGTTTTCACGCTAATGGCTTATTGTTTAATCGTTTGTTCACTTGCTTGTCGGACTTGGCTTCTAATCGTCAAATCTTCTTGCTAAAACGACTGATGCCTTTGCGGTAACTTGGGTTTTCAGTTCGATAATAAGTAGGTGGTGTGTGTGATTTCGTTTTTATCATACCTGGCCACATGTCTGGAGCGATGGATAAGTTCAAGTAAAACGTTCTCTACCTGCGTATCATAAGGCTAAAGAACTTTTTTGGTTTGGAGGTTTTTCAGGTGAAGCGACATCCTTTAGAACCGCTGATCGGGCAATACCTTGATGAAAAAGATATCACTGAAGGCACGCGGGAACTTTATCGTACTGTCCTTAAACAATACGTGGGTTATTTAAAAAAACACAGAATCCTTTATCCGAAGACACGGGATGTGATCCAGTACCGTGCATGGAAAAGGAGCCAAGGGTATTCGGCGCAATGGCTCTACCACCAGATTGGTACGCTTAAGGGATTGTACCGGTATTTAAGCGCAAACCGGGCGCGGCTTAACTTACCGGAAGCCTATGCGGTTGATATCACCGAGCCCCTTAAGAATGAACGGTTGGTAAAAAGC
Organism: Balneolaceae bacterium; assembly: GCA_003555185.1. GTDB lineage: Bacteria > Bacteroidota > Rhodothermia > Balneolales > Balneolaceae > SW132. The sequence goes on from PWFZ01000348.1 coordinate 5,938, forward strand.
GTCTCCAAACCGGTCCTGAGTGCCCAAGAAGCCAAACAATTGATCCTTAAGTCAGAAGAAAACCGAAAACATATCTGGCAGTACCGTGATCACGC
>PWFZ01000431.1 GCA_003555185.1 Balneolaceae bacterium
AGGTATCGTAGAGAAGCCAGAGGGGTGGGTCGTATTCCCCGATACGGATTTGCTGTTCGGCTTGAATGTGTTCTGCGGAGGCAAAAAACGGGGGGAGGTCACCTAATTGGATTAAGGTGATATCAATATTCTTAGAAGTAGGGATCCACTCTTCATCACTGAGCTGACTTTCGCCTATTTTGCATGCGCAGATGAATCCCCAATCGCAGTGCTGATGTTCAGAAGTTTCTTTCTCCTCTTCATCTGACTCTGTTTCACAGTGGTCGTGAGATGATGACGAGGAGGTCATTGCATGACTGCCCATCTCCATCATACAGAAATCAACAAGCTGCTTTGCATGCAATCCGGTTGGGATCAGAAATGCCATCAGCAGAAGTATTGCGGCTGCTTTGGTAAAGGATTGATATGTGGCTGAATATTTTTTCACATTTTAGAATACAAAGTATGAAAGAGAAACCCATCAAACCCAAAAATATTACACAATTCGCGGATTTTTATGTTAAAAAAATAAAGCAGGCCAATACTGTTACTTTAGCATTGGCCTGCTGTTGAAAATCATTGGAATTTAGCTGATTACGCAGGCATGTCCGGCAGTGTCCAGCCGTCTCGGTATTCAGTTTTGATCAACCCTTCTGCAAATTCCTTTGCATTGATTGGGTCGGTCATGTCCCGACTGAATGATGGATGTCCATCTTCAATTGTAAATCCATCTTTTTCTATAATTCTGAGCTCTTCGTTGTCCGAGATGTTTGTGAACTCCATATTTTCTCCATCCCACTCAAGCTCTTTGTGGAGCTCTTGCAAGCGCACAGCAAGCACACCCATCACAACCATTTCGTTAAATGGACCAGACTGATCGAAAGATGACTTACACTCTGTACGGCTTTCGGCGCTCTCCTTACAGGCTCTTACCCAATCCATTACGTGGGCAGATTCACCTTCCGTGCCGTCAATTTCAACTCGACGTTCTGTTTTTGAAACGTTGGGCTCATTTCCGGATAACAACCATGGATCGGACCCGTAACAGCCGCAAACCAGTGTATCTTCTGATCCGTGGAAAAGAACACCTCCCCCCCGATGATTCATGTCTCTGCCTTCGGGCCAGCCCTCAGGTTTGTTTGGTTCAATACCGCCATCATACCAATGCACGTCCACTTCGGGAAGTCGGCCGTAGCTGCTTTCGCGTTCGGGGTATGTCAACTGTACTTTTTGTGCAGTGGGTGCAGAATCTTTGAGTAGCAGAGTCGAACTCCCCTGTACTTTTGTTGGGTACCCCAGTTCGAGTGCTTTGAACGGGGCGTGGAGAATATGGCAAGCCATGTCGCCAAGAGCACCGGTTCCATAATCCCACCAGCCGCGGAAATTCCATGGGGTGTAAATTTCGTTGTAGGGACGCATCTCGGCAGGACCCACAAATAGATCCCAGTCGAGCCAGTCCGGAACAGGCTGGACCTCTTCCGGTGTGTTCATACCCTGCACCCAGATAGGACGATCTGTAAAGGATTCAATTTTGGTAACGTCACCTATTACACCTTCTCTGACCCACTCTGTCATTTGATTAATCCCCTCGCCGGAAGCACCCTGATCACCCATTTGGGTAGCTATATTATATTCTTTGGCAAGGTTTGTTAGCAGTCGTGATTCGTAAACAGTATGGGTGAGTGGCTTTTCTACATACACGTGCTTGCCCATGGTCATGGCGTGTGCGGCAACGGTAGCGTGGGTATGATCGGCCGTTGCTACAACCACGGCATCGATATCATCTCCCATTTCATCATACATTTTCCGCCAGTCCCAATATTTTTTTACGTTGGGATAGTGATCGAACGCCTCTTTTGAGTATCTCCAGTCTACATCACAAAGTGCTACAATATTTTCGGTCTCTTCAATTTGCCTGATTACACCAAAACCGCGCCCACCAACTCCAACACAGGCGATATTAAGTTTGTCGCTTGGAGCTTTATAGCCGAGGCCGCTGATAACGTAACTTGGCAGAATTGAAATTCCTGCTGCGGCCACTGCTGATTTACCGAGGAAATCCCTACGGGAGATTCCTTTAATAACATCTTTCGTATTCTTTTTTCCCATCACAAAAAGGTTTTGGTTCGTAATTGCCGAATCATCTTCGTTCGTATCATAAATAAAATTTATGAGTATTACAGTAAAAGTGAGTCGGTTAAAAAAGTTAATATATACATTAATACATTTTTTACTTCAAAATACCCAAGATGAAGTTGTCTCTATCGGAAGGATTCAGCGGAGCAACGGTTCATTGGAATGAATGAAGTTGCTCTGCACACATTTTTTTACATTGATACCTGTTCCCGAAAGGAGTTTATATCAAAAAAGTTTACCGAAAACAGAAAAACAGGTCGAATTCAGAGTATGAGTGAAAAAGTAAATCGTTTAAAACCAAACCGGCCTTCGCCGATTGAGTTGCCGAAAGATCCGTTTTATTCGGGTAAACAATCACCTGTTGAGCCTGCCGTGGATCGGCTTCTGAACGGTGAATATGTGTTGGTGCAGGATCAATTCTCAGTGGGAATGAATATTTTATCGGCTTTAAAAAAGCATCTTTTCGGTGATGATAAAAAAGATAGCTTCAAGGCCTACCGTGGCAAGCGAACTAAATTTCACCACAGTTCTAATTATCTGCTGGCCCCGATCAAAAATAACAGGCTCGCCCTTAAAAAATCACCGGATATCGGCTGGCTGGAAAAACTCTATCCTGATGTGGAGGATTTTCATCTCCCGTTCCCACAAGTCCAGGGGCTGAACAGTGCCTGGCAGTGGTATACCAAGGGAATCAAATATCCGGTGCTCAAAGAAAAGGTTTACCCATATTATGGAGCTTATTTTCCAACCCGATTTGATCACCTCTACCTGTTTGATTACTGGCTGAAAAAATATTCGGGTCCAAAAAACACGGCAATAGATATCGGTACGGGCTGCGGAGTACTCTCTTTTCAGTTGCTAAACCGGGGTGTTGAAAAGGTGTATGCAACGGATATTAATCCAAATGCCGTTATATCTGCATCTGAAGATACCGAACGGTTAGGACTGGAAGATCGACTTGAGATTTGGCAGTCAGACTTATTTCAGGTAATTGATAAGAGTGCAGATCTAGTGCTGTTTAATCCACCCTGGCTACCGGCTCAGAATGAAATTACCGGGCTGGATAGTGCTATTTATTATGATCCCGGACTTTTTGAACGGTTCTTTGATTCGGCAGGCGATTACCTTGCGGAGAAGGGGAGACTTGTAATTTTATTTTCGAACCTGGCGGAGGTTGCCGGGCTAGAGGTGGATCACCCGGTAGAAAAAGAACTGAAATCCAATAGCCGGTTTGAAAAGGTAAAGTATGTGAAACGAAAAGTGGTAAAGCCGTCAAAAAAAACCAAACGCCGAAATCACAGAACCGAGGAGTACGTTGAGTTGTGGGAGCTGAAAAAACAAGGTTAAATAAGTTTTGATGGATCGCTCCGATTATCACACATTGTTTCAATATGTATATATTACAGTAACAAACCTGGAGTCAGAGTTGGAACTGAATACTCTTTTAGTTCAAAAAGAATTCGGTATTTAATTTTAGAGCTTAGAAAAGTATATTCGTAAGCTATCTTACATAGGCTGTCCACCATGTATGGTTAAAAAAATCGCTTTTAAGCACTATCAAAAAGCACTTCTGCATTTATGGAAAATAGAATTGTAGCTCAAAATTTGGCTGAGTTGTACCGTGAAGCGGCAAATCGCTATGGTTCACTTCCGGCTTTTGCAACCCGGAAAAAAGAATTGGAGTGGGAACCGGTTTCTTTTGAAGAACTTTATAACCGGGGTCTGAATTTAGCAACCGGTCTTATTGAGATGGGTGTAGAAGCCCGCGATCATGTGGGGCTTTTTGGTGATAACCGGTTTGAATGGATTCTTGCCGATTACGGGGTTCAGCTTTGTGGCGCTGCAGACGTGCCTCGCGGGAGGGACATCACAGATGCAGAGCTGGTTTATATTATCAATCACGCCGAAATTTCCATTGCCTTTGTTGAGACGAAAGTTCTTCTCGACCGAATACTTGAATTACGGTCAGAATTCGCTGGATTGAAAGAGATTATTCTCATGGATCCAAAAGCGGACGCCCCGGAAGGTGTACATACACTTGGGAATGTTGTCGACCACGGAGAAGCGCTAAGAAAGTATGGCAATACTCGTGCTGAAGAGCGGATTGCAGATATCCAATCCGATGATCTGTTTACCCTGATATATACATCAGGCACCACAGGAAAGCCGAAAGGGGTGATGCTAACTCATTCCAACATGATGTCGCAGGTGAAGGGTATTCCTGTCGACCTGAACTGCACCGACAGGGTGCTTTCTATTTTACCGGTTTGGCACATATTTGAGCGGGTTTTTGAGATGTTTACCATCACCTGCGGTGTGTGTACGTATTATTCAAATATTCGACACCTGGCGGATGATCTGAAAAATGTGGAGCCGACGTTTATGGGGTCCGCTCCACGATTATGGGAGAGCCTGTACCAAAAAATTCTGAAAAAAGTGAGTGACTCGCATCCCATGCGTCAGCTGCTCTTTCACACTGCCTATTTCCTGAGTCGGCAGTACAAAAGCTCTCAGTTTTTTCTTTCCGGGCGCGACCTGAAGTTAGAGCCCTTTTCTAAAATAAAGCGGGCATTGCTGGCGCCATTTCATGCGGTTCGATGGCTGGCTGTGCTGCCGTTTTATGGATTTTTCAACGTAGCTGTGCTGGAACCGGTTCGAATGAGCGCGGGCGGTTCGCTAAAGGCGACGGTTTCAGGTGGGGGGGCTCTTCCATCAGAGATAGATAAATTCTTTAACTTTATTGGTATCCCCGTTTTGGAAGGGTACGGTATGACCGAAACAGCTCCGGTTATTGCTGTTCGGCGAGAAGAGAATCTGGTGATAGGAACGGTGGGTCCGCCAATGGAAGATACGGAAGTACGAATTGCAGATATGGAATCTGGCGAAGTCCTTTATCCCAATAATAAATATCCTGACGAGGGGAGAGGGTTGAAGGGAGAAATTTTGGTGAAGGGCCCTCAGGTGATGAAAGGGTATTATCGAAATCCCGAGCAGACCATAAAAACCATTCAGGATGGCTGGCTGAAAACCGGAGATTTGGGGATGATTACCTATAATGACTGTCTGAAAATTTTGGGCCGCTCAAAAGCGACGATTGTTCTCACAAGCGGTGAAAATCTTGAGCCGGAACCGATTGAAATGCGACTCACACAGAGTCCATATATCGAACATTGTATGGTAGTAGGGCAGGACAAAAAACAGATTGGTGCGTTGATTGTCCCCGATATTGAAGGGTTTAGGAAAAAAGGAATAGATCCCGATAGTATGCACGATTTGGCAGGTGACCCGGAAGTTAGAAAGATTATTCAGGAAGAAATTAAGAAAATGATTTCGGTCGCAAATGGGTATAAGCGATTCGAGTTGATACAGGACTTTCGGCTGCTGCCTCAGAATTTCAGCACCGGTGAAGAGTTAACAAGTTTGTTTAAGATGAAACGCCACGTGATTCAAGATAAATATGCTGATTTGATAGAAGATATTTATAACCCTGAACCTGCACAGGTAGCCTGATGGAATTCACAACACAATTACTTTATCCGCTTGATCAGGTTCTGCTTGCCGTGATGATTTTCTCCATCATGTTTGGTATGGGTGCAAGCCTGACCGTTGATGATTTTAAAACTGTGCTTCGCTATCCGCGGGGAATACTCATTGGGTTTCTTTCTCAGTTTGGGTTAATGCCATTCTTTGCCTATTTGCTGGCCGTATATTTCAATCTTCCGCCGGCGTATGCAATTGCCCTGATCCTGATCGGGTGTTTGCCGGGCGGAACCACCTCCAATATGTTCGCTTATTTTGCGCGCGGATCCGTGGCGCTGAGTATTGCCATGACAACCGCATCAACCATTCTTGCCCTGTTGATGATGCCGTTTCTGCTCGAATTTTACACCGCAGAATTTACCCGCGAAATAAGCG
>PWFZ01000263.1 GCA_003555185.1 Balneolaceae bacterium
TTACCTATTTTGTTCTACTCTACCTTTTGGTTTAAAGGTAAGGTGCGTGTCGCATTTTTAGATGTAAGGGATCAGATTGCACGCCTGAATTCATTTGTGCAGGAGCACATCAATGGAATGACAATTGTCCAGCTTTTTAACAGAGAGGAGAAAGAGAAGAAGCGTTTCGAGTCTATAAATTCGGATCACAGAAATGCCCACGTCGATACGATATTTTACTTTTCTATTTTTTGGCCGGTTGTTGAGGTCTTAGCGAGTGTGGCAATGGCGTTGGTTGTTTGGTATGGTGGAGCAAGAGCGCTGCAGGATCAGATTACATTTGGTGTGTTGTTGGCGTTTATTCAGTATGTCAGACAATTTTTTGCTCCCATTCGTGGATTATCTGAAAAGTATAACACGCTACAATCGGCACTTGCTTCATCAGAACGAATATTTGATGTACTGGATACTGAGAATCAAGTTATTGAGGCAACCAATCCCAAAGTTATAGATAAAGTTCAGGGGAATATTGAGTTTAATAATGTTGATTTCAGTTATAATGAAGATGAAGAGCTGATTTTAAATGATGTGTCATTTGAGGTTAAATCCGGCGAGTTATTAGCCATAGTGGGCGCAACCGGAGCCGGGAAATCTACTATTATTAACTTACTGTTTCGCTATTATGACATTCAGAAGGGAAGCATCTCTCTTGATGGAGTGAACATAAAAGAATTTTCTCTGAATGAACTTCGCTCGCATTTTGGACTGGTCATGCAGGACAATGCACTCTTCTCAGGATCTGTATCTGAGAATATTACACTCGGTAATAAAAACATTTCCAGAGAAGCCGTGATTAAAGCTGCAAAAGAAGTGGAGGCACATAGCTTTATTAAAAAGCTTCCGGGTGGTTACGATTTTGTACTGAGGGAACGAGGAGCGTCGCTCTCGATGGGACAACGGCAGCTTATTTGTTTTGTAAGGGCAATGGTTTATGACCCGAAAATCTTGATTCTTGATGAGGCTACATCAAATGTAGATTCAGAAACTGAGGAACTCGTTGCAAAGGCTTGCGTACGAATGATGAAAGGGCGAACTTCCATAGTGATTGCACACAGACTTTCGACCATCAAAGGTGCAGACAGGATTTTGGTTATGCACAAAGGTGAAATTCGTGAATCGGGTTCACATAAAGAACTTGTTAAAAAGAAAGACGGAATTTACAGGAAATTGTACGAGTTGCAGTATAAAGATCAAAAAGTAAGTGCTTCAAAAAGAACTGTTTAAACATTAAAATTAAGAAAGGGATAACGATATGGCTAAAAACAATGCTGCAGGAAAAGAACTGAAAGAAAATCTTGAAAAAGAGAAGGAGAAAATCGAAAACTTATATGGAGATGTAATCTCCCGCTTAGACACCGAAAAAGACCGGATTCAACAAGAACTTCGTCATGAATTTAGAAATGCCCGACGGTATGTTCGTGCAAATCCTGAAACAGGCGTTGGAGCAGCATTTGCCGGCGGACTTATTGTTGGTATCGTACTGACTAAACTTTTTAACCGATAAATTCTACTATGAGTTTTAACCTCGATAAATTAGATGAACTCTTTGAGCGGCTAGATTCGCTTAAAGAGTATCTTTGACTACGATAAACGAAAAATACGCGTAATAGAACTTCAGGAACGTACACAGGACCCCGAGTTCTGGAACGATCCTGAGAAAGCTCAGCAGATCATGCGGCAGCTCGATCATCAAAAAAGTTTGGTGGAGCGCTGGGATGAACTGGATGAATTACGTAACAGTATAAATGTTTACAAACAATTTCTTGACGAAGGTGAAGACGTAATGGACGAGCTTCAGCAGGAAATGGCTGTGTTCATCGAAAAATTAGATGATCTTGAGCTGCAGAATATGCTTAGTGGCGAAGATGATTATCGCGATGCAATTGTGACATTCAAACCCGGAGCTGGTGGAACAGAAAGCCAGGACTGGGGAGTAATGCTGTTTAGGATGATTACCCGCTGGGCTGATAAAAAAGGATATAAAACTTCCGTTGTGGAATATCAGGACGGAGATGTTGCGGGTATAAAAAGTGCCACGATCGAAATTAGCGGGAATAACGCTTATGGTTTTCTAAAGTCTGAAAGCGGTACTCATCGCTTGGTAAGAATTTCTCCATTCGACAGCAATGCCCGAAGACACACTTCTTTTTGTTCGATATTTGTGTCACCTATTATTGATGATACCATCGAAATTAACTTGAATGATAGTGATATTGAACTTCAGCGTTTTCATGCAAGTGGAGCCGGTGGACAGAATGTGAACAAGGTTGAGACAGCTGTACGATTGATATGGACGGGTACATTATCAGACGGAACGGAAGAACGAGTGGTTTCGGAATGCCAGCAGGAGAGATCACAGCTACAGAATCGTGAAAAAGCACTGGTTCTGCTGAAATCGAAAGTTTACGAATTGGAAAAAAAGATCAAGGAGCGGGAGAAAGATCTATTGGAGGATTCTAAGGGCAGTAACGAGTGGGGATCACAAATACGGTCGTACGTATTTCATCCCTATAACATGGTGAAAGACCATCGGACAGATCATGAAACCGGAGACGTTCAATCCGTAATGGATGGAGATTTAGACGGATTTATGAAGTCTTATTTGATGAGTAGAATAGCTGCAAAATCCATATGATCACTGTAGGCGTAACCGGCGGAATCGGTTCGGGCAAAACCACGGTTTGTAAAATTTGGGAAGAACTTGGCGCAACGGTCATCTACGCCGATGACCTTGCTAAAGAGTTGATGCAAACCGATGAACAGCTTAAACAAAGCCTGACCGAGGCATTTGGGGAGAATACCTATTTAGAAGATCGGTCTCTCAATAAACCACATTTGATAAAAGAGGCGTTTGAAAAACACCGGGTTGAAGAACTCAACGAAATTGTACATCCGGTTTTAAGAGATAGAATTAAAGAGCAGATACATCTCCGGGAAAAGGAGGGAACTGACGTTTTTGTGGTGGAAGCAGCTGTACTGTTAAATAATGGTCGCCCTGATTATGTGGAGACCGTTGTGTTGGTGACAAGCGACAGGGAGAAACGGGTGGAAAGGGTTATTGAACGAGATCAGTCAACAGAAAAAGAAATTATTGCCAGGTTAGAAAAACAACCTGATTTTGATAATGCGACCCATCTTGTTGATCATATTATTGAAAATAATGGCTCTTTGAAGGAGCTGGAAGATGCTGCCAAAAAACTTTATAAAGGACTAACTAAAAAAAGAGATTCATCATCGAAAGTATAGTTGATCTTTCTTACATTTCGATATAACAATAAAGAGATAAAAAATAGATGTCTACCAAAACAAACAAACTTGTTACGCTTGATGAGTATATCATTCAGGCGCAGAACCGATTTCCAGGAGCTACTGGTGAACTTTCGCAACTACTAAGAGATATTGGGCTTGCTGCAAAAATAATTTCAAGAGAAGTAAATAAGGCTGGAATTACCAATCTCCTTGGTGTTGACGGCAGTACCAATTTTCATGGGGAGTCCGTAAAAAAATTAGATCTTTTTGCAGATCAACAGCTGATTTCTGCCCTTGATAGGTCATTAATTACCTGCATGGTGATTTCAGAAGAGAATGATGGAATAGTCAGGCTAAATAGTCAGGGTGGAAAATATATCGTTTATCTGGATCCACTGGATGGATCCTCGAATATTGATGTGAATGTATCTATTGGGAGTATATTTTCGATATATGTGAGGGAAGCACGGTTTGACCCGAAACTTGAGGAATCAGATGCGCTTCAGCCGGGGATACGGCAGGTAGCCGCAGGATATGTTCTGTATGGTTCAAGTACTATTATGTGCTACACAACCGGAATAGGAGTTTCTGCTTTTACGCTCGACCCAAGTATTGGTGAGTTTATTTTATCAGAGGATAAATTTAAAATTCCAGATCATGGAAGAATTTACAGTATAAATGAAGGCAGCTACAACTCATGGGATTTAGGCCTTAAAAATTATATAAAGTACTGCCAGGAAGAAGATGACGAAACCGGAAGGCCATATTCGGCAAGATATATCGGGTCGATGGTAGCTGATATTCATCGAACCTTGGTTAAAGGGGGGATCTTTATTTATCCGTCAAGCCGCCGATATCCAAACGGAAAACTTCGATTAATGTATGAGTGTAATCCACTGAGTTTTATAATAGAACAGGCGGGTGGAATCGCTACTGATGGCTCAACCAGAATTATGGAGATACAGCCCAAGGCTATTCACGAACGAACTCCCATTTATGTTGGCTCCAAACAGAATGTAGAGAAAGCGATGGAATATCTGGAAAAGTATGATGAGGTGTCAGCTTAGATTTGATGTGAAAACATAAGTGTACTACAGGCGAGACCCGTGATGTTTTCAAAAACATCACGGGTCTTTCTACCTTAAGCTTGTCTTCTTTTACTCTTCGATTCTAATGGAAGCTCCTTCAGTGATGTCATGTCTTAGGGTATACCCGGCATTAACTTCCACAACATATTTTGCCGGTTCTTCTGATGGGATACTATCTTGTGAGTAAGGAGTTGTGGTTTGATGAATCCGTACAATTTCAAAATCTTCATTTACAAAAAGAATATCCAGAGAAAGGGGGGTATTAGCCATCCAGAAATTACGCTCTCGATTTTCATTAAAAATAAATAACATTCCTGCATTGTCTGGTAAATCAGTTACATCCATCAATCCTTCTGCACGAGAATCATCATCATCGGCAACCGCAACATCAATTGTAGATATCTCATTTCCTCTTACGTCGATAAATGTAACTTCGGATGTATATTCAAGAGTTCTTTGCTCAGTAGTGGCTCTCTCAGGCGTTTCAGTGTCATTACATGATATTAGCAAAAACGAAAATAGAAGGATTATATATTTCATGGAGTGATTGAATTGATGAATTCTAGTTAAACTGAATGTTATTTTAAAATAATAAGAATTTGATAAACTGTAAGTAATTAAACATAAAATGATAATTAACCTCATTTAAATACAGAGGATTATTACACCGGTTAACAGTTGTAATTTTAATGTTATTCGCCTATTTTATGAAACTGAAGTGAGCGCCGGGGAGGTTCTCACTTTTTTTTGTACTTGTATTCAGGTAAATCATGAAAAAAGAACCCATACAACATATTAAAGAATTAGCCGAACCCATTGTTCAGCAACAAGATATGTTTCTTGTCGATGTAGAAATCAAGCAGGAAAATATGTCTGTAGTTTGGATACTTGTTGATTCGGAAACCGAAGATGTTAAAGTAGATCGCTGCAGTAAGATTAGCAGGGAGCTCTCATTCTTAGTTGAAGAGAATGAAATTTTTAACACTCCATACAGGTTAAATGTATCATCACCGGGTTTAAGCAGGCCACTTAGTGATATTCGTCAGTATACAAAAAATAAAGGGCGAAAAGCTCTTGTTAAGTATAAGTCAAACGAAGGATTCGAAAAAGTGGAGGGTACTTTATCACTCATTTCCCCTGAGCGAATCGTTGTAGAAGTAACGAAGGGAAATGATACAGAAATCCCATTTGAAGATATAGTTGAGACAAAAATTGTCCCAAAAATATAGCCGGTAAACGCAGAACTTTAAAAGAGCATTACTGATGTCAAACGATGTTTCAAAACTAATTATTCAGTCATTTGCAGAAATTGCAAAGGACAAAGGTATTGACAGAGATCTTCTGTTGTCCATTTTAGAAGATGTTTTTCGTACAATGATCAGGAAAAAGTATGATTCAGATGAATCATTTGAAGTAATATTGAACGCAGACCGTGGAGAGATTCAAATTCTTCATATCCGTGAAGTAGTTCCTGCTGATGAACTTACAGATCCTGTAAAAGAAATCTCACTGGAAGATGCTGTTAGTCATGATCCGGATCTGGAATTGTATGATGAATATGCTCAGGAAATTTCAATCGCTGATTTTGGGCGAAGAGCGGTTTCAATGGCACGCCAGCAGTTGGCGCAACGAATTCGTGAAA
>PWFZ01000244.1 GCA_003555185.1 Balneolaceae bacterium
CAAACCTACGTAACCTGTTCCAACTACTGTAATCTTCATGATGGATTATTTTTCTATGTTTTTTATTTCTAACTCAAGCATGCCGGCGGGTACTTTAACCTCTACCACATCTCCAATCTCTTTTCCTAAAATAGCCTGGCCAATGGGCGATTCTACAGATATCTTGCCTGCTTTAAAATCAGCTTCGTCTTTTGAGACCAAACTGTACTTCATCTCTTTATTGGTCTTCTTATTCAGAATGGTGATGGTAGAAAGCAGATACACTTTAGATGTATCAATATTTCTTTCATCAATTATAGTAGCTGTTGCAAGAGTGTTTTCGAGTTCCGCTATTCGAGATTCCAGATGACCCTGAGCTTCTTTGGCTGCATCATACTCTGCATTTTCACTCAAATCACCTTTTGCCCTGGCTTCAGAAATTTCTTCAGCGATTTCCCTTCTTCCCCGGGTTTTTAAATCTCTTAGCTCCTTATCTAACTTTTCGTAACCTTCCTTTGATAGATAGTTTTTCTTCATACCTTCCTTGTGACTTTTAATAAATAAAAAAGCAGTCTTTCAACTGCTTTTGCTTAAATTTTCTTCGTTATTTTATAATCATAGAAAATAGGACGATAATCGCTGTTTTCCCAACCTAAAAATTCACCCTCAATCTTTTTTCAGTTTGAAGAAACGCAGTACTAAGGAAATACTCCAAAACAATCAGGAGCGGAATTCACCGCTAAAAAAAGATTTTATTCTGTGGCTTCATAATATTCGAAGTCTCCACAATGTGGGGGCTGCTTTTCGCTCAGCTGATGCGTTTGGAATACATCAATTATGGGTTTCCGGATATACTCCTACCCCGCCCCGCCCCGAAATAACCAAAACGGCAATCGGTGCGGAAGAACATGTTTCGTGGAAGTCGATTGAGGAACCCGAAAAATCAGCTCTGAAACTTAAAGAAGAAGGCTATCAACTGATTGGACTTGAGCAGACGCTGAACAGCGAAATGCTTCACACGTTTCAGCCCCGGAAGGAAAAAATCTGCTTAATTTTAGGAAATGAAGTCACAGGAATTAGTAAGGATATGTTACCTTATCTTGATGTAGCCGTGGAAATTCCTCAATTTGGAATGAAGCATTCGTTAAATGTATCGGTTGCAGCCGGAGTTGCCTTATACGCATTTTATGAAAAATTTGAATCCGGCCTTTAAGAATTTAGTTCTATTAATGATTGGTAACTTTATCAAACAGGCGTTATTTTCGGCGCCAAAGTTAAGTAAAACAGAATATGTCAGAAAGAATTTTAATAACATCTGCACTTCCCTACGCTAACGGCCCCCTTCATTTGGGTCACCTTGCCGGGGCTTATTTACCTGCAGATTTGTATACCCGATTTCAACGATTGAAAGGCAAAGACGTAATTCACATTTGTGGCTCTGATGAACATGGTGTCCCCATCACTATCGCCGCCGAAAAAGAAGGTATAACACCGCAACAGGTGGTGGATAAATTCCACACTCAAAACGAGGAAACCTTCAAAAAAATCGGGATCGATTTCGACTATTTTGGAAGAACCAGCTCTGAAGTACACAGAAAAACGTCGCAGGACTTTTTCAAAAACCTCTACGACCAGGGGCTGTTTAAAAAGAAAAAAGAAGAGCAGCTTTATGATGAAGATGCCGAAATGTTTCTGCCCGATCGCTATGTAAAAGGAACTTGTCCCATTTGTGGGCATCCCGAAGCGTATGGCGATCAGTGCGAGAAATGCGGATCATCGCTCTCTCCTACTGAATTAATTGATCCCATTAGCGCCATTACCGGAAATGTACCAATCCTTAAAAAAACCGAGCACTGGTATTTACCACTTGGCGATTTCCAGGACCGGCTCGAAACCTGGATCGACTCTCGTGAAAATTGGAAATCGAATGTGATTGGTCAGTGCAAAAGCTGGCTCGATACCGGTTTGGGCGATCGCGCCGTAACCCGAGATTTAACATGGGGTGTTCCGGTACCCTTGCCCGATGCGGATGGAAAAGTACTCTATGTTTGGTTTGATGCGCCCATTGGTTATATATCAGCCACCAAAGAGTGGGCTGACTTAAAAGGAGAACCGGATCTTTGGGAGAAATACTGGAAAGATGAGGAGACCTCCCTCATTCACTTTATTGGGAAAGACAACATTGTATTCCATTGTATTATGTTTCCCGCTATGCTGATGCAGCATGGTGATTATGTGCTGCCCAAGAATGTACCCGCAAACGAATTCTTAAACCTCGAGGGTAAAAAATTATCCACTTCAAAAGGATGGGCAGTTTGGCTACATGAATACCTGGAAGAGTTTGAACCCGATCTGCTGCGTTACGTCTTGGGAACGACACTGCCGGAAGCAAAAGATTCTGATTTTTCATGGAAAGATTTTCAGGCGCGCATCAATGGAGAGCTGGCTGATATATTAGGGAATTTTATTTTCCGGACCACAAGCTTTACCCAGCGGTTTTTCGATGGTGAAGTTCCTGCATTAAAGGATCCTACAGAGACGGATCTTAACGCCCTAAAGGCGATTCAGAAACAGAAAGAAAAAATCGATGCTGCCTACGAGAATTTTAAATTTCGGGAAGCCATTGCCGAAACTATGAATTTAGCGCGTATCGGAAACCGGTACTTTACGGAAACCGAACCCTGGAAATCCCGCAAGGAGAATCCACAGGCATGTGCAAATACACTTTATATATGCACGCAAATCAGCGGTGCGCTGAGTCTGCTATTTCAACCGGTAATGCCTCTGAAAATGTATTCGTTGCGCGAACAATTGGGTATTCCCCATATCACTGGGTGGGATCAAATAAATGACCACCTGGTTCCTGCAGGACATTTAATCGCAGATCATGAAATATTATTTAAGAAAATTGAGGATGAAGTAGTGGAACAAGAAATTCAGAAGCTTAAAGATAAAGCCAAAGCCGCCGAACCAGCAGCCAAAAAATTTCCACCACTAAAAGAAACTGCGACTTTTGATGACTTTATGTCTCTCGATCTGCGGGCCGGAAAAATTATAAAGGCCGAAAAGGTGAAAAAATCCAACAAACTGATTCAAATAACCGTTGATTTAGGATTTGAAAAGCGAACCATTCTTTCGGGAGTGGCGGAATATTTTAAACCTGACGATATTATCGGAACATCTGTCTGTGTGGTAGCTAACCTTGCACCAAAGAAAATGATGGGAATAGAAAGTAATGGTATGATTTTGATGGGTGAAGATAGCGAAGGGGGTCTCCACTTTGTATCTACCGATGCCGAGCCAGGCAGCCCTATTACCTAAATAATTATATGAAAGAAGATAACTCACGAGCTCAGTCCGGTGTTCACTCCGGCGAGGAATCTACATACTTTTGCTACTATTGTCCGGAAGCGAATAACGTTTACTGCGAAATTTTTGATGACTACGAAAGCCCGAAAAGCTCCTCTCATCAACTAGAAAAAGATGAACATGGCTATTGGCATTTGACCATCGACCAAGATTTAGTGGATAAATGGTATGCATACCGTGTGGATCATGGAGATGAACTAGATGAAAGAAACCCTTTCAAAGACCACCTATTTGCCGATCCCTACAGTAAACACGTAACGGTGAAAAATAATTACCGTCAGGAGGCAAAATCGAAAATTGTGCGTGACGATTTTGACTGGGAAGGCGATCAGCATCAGTTCCCTGAAGATCCGCGTGATTTAATTATTTACGAAACCCACCTTAAGGATTTAACCGCCCACCCATCAAGCAAAGCGCATGGAGATGGGTTTTACAACAAGTTTATCGACCTGAATCAGGAAGGTGGTATAGCTCACCTGAAAAAACTGGGGGTTAATTGTGTGGAATTCTTGCCTTTACAGAAGTTCCCACCTGTAGAACCCCCCTATGGCGAAACAACCGAAGAGGGTTTTTTCAACACCTGGAATCCCTACGCTGAAAATTACTGGGGTTATATGACCAGTTTTTTCTTTGCTCCGGAATCCTCATTTGCATCCGATCGGTCCGAAAAATATTCCGGTTACACCACAGCATCTATTACCGAGTTTAAAAATATGGTGAAGGAGTTGCATAAAGAGGGAATTACAGTGTTAATGGATGTGGTATACAATCACACCTCACTGTTTGACCTGAACCCCTGCACTCACCTTTGTCCGCACACCTATTTACGCCTGAATGAAAAAGGCGAATTTATGAACCGTAGCGGAACAGGCAACGAATTCAGGTCTGAACATGAAGTTGGGCGGCAATTGATTCTCGATTCCCTTACCTACTGGATGAATGAATTTCATGTGGATGGATTTCGGTTTGACCTGGCAGCCTTACTAGATAAAGATACCTGGAATGCCATACGTGATGAGCTTCAGACGATCGACCCCAGAGTGGTTTTAATCGCTGAACCATGGGGTGGATATTATTCACCTGCTCATTTTTCGGAGCATGAATGGGCTTCCTGGAACGATCGAATAAGAAACTCAGTGAAGGGATCCGATCCTCTTCATGATCGTGGCTTTATCTTTTCGGAATGGCAGGATGAGACCGGCCGTGAAAGACTTGAAAACATATTTACAGGCACACTAAAAGGAAAAAGTGGCGGTTTGTTCGAAACCTCAGAACACAGCGTAAATTATCTTGAAAGTCATGATGGTTATACTTTAGGTGATTTTATTCGCATTGGGTTAAACCCTGAACTATCAGATACCGTAATTGCGGATACCGAGCAACTTATCTCTCTCAATGATGATGAGATGGCACTGGCAAAGCTTGCAGCCGTATCGCTTTTCTGCTCACAGGGAATTACAATGATTCATGCGGGCCAGGAATTTGCCCGCTCAAAAATTATAGCTGATGTAGGTGTGGATGATCCTGACATTGGAAAGATGGATCATAACAGTTATCAAAAAGATAATTCCACTAACTGGATCGATTTTGATACACTCAAAAAGAACAGGAAGCTCTTTAGCTATTATCAGGGATTGATAGAGCTCAGAAAACAGTCACCCGCTCTGCGGAAAGCCGATCCTGAAGAAATTGAATTTGATCATTTTGATAACCCACTGCTCTTTTCATTTATCATCAGCGGAAAATCTACCCAAGATATGTTTGACTATTATGTGGTTTTAAATGGAAACAGATCAGATACAGCAACTGTAAAGCTGCCAATGGGATCGTGGGAATTACTGGTAAATAATGAGATTGCATCCTCGCAAGCAATTGATATCTTAAGCGGTGACGTAAAAATATCACCAAAAAGCGGTTCAATATTTCGGAAATTGCGAAATTAATTATTTTATTCAGGCAACATAAACAATAAAGACCGGAGCAAACTTGGCTACTACACCTACCAATAAACGGGGTACCTGGAACACAAAAGTTGGATTTATTCTTGCCGCTGCAGGCTCTGCAGTTGGCCTTGGAAATATTTGGGGATTCCCAACTCAGGTTGCCGATAATGGCGGCGCTGCTTTTATCTTAATTTATCTTCTTTGCTGTATAATCATCGGTTTTCCGGTAATGGTAGCCGAACTAACACTGGGACGAAAAACACAGAAAAATCCGGTAGGAGCATTTAAAGCTCTCAGTAATGGAAATAAATTTGTGCCCTTAATCGGGTATTGGGGTGTTTTATGTGGTGTGATGATCCTGTCATTCTATCTTGTTATTTCGGGTTGGACGCTGAGCTATGTTTTTGAAGAAGTCTTTTACTATTTCGGATATGAATCTATTGCTGCAACGCTGGGCGATTTGGGTAATGGGGTGAAAAATTCTGTCTTCACGCTCATATTTATGCTCATGACTGTTTTGATTATTACAGGGGGAGTCAGCCGCGGTATAGAACGCGCAACAAAAATGCTGATGCCAGTTTTGATTTTTATTCTCATCTTGCTGATCGGCTATATATTCACTCTTGATGGCGCGATGGACGGTTTTAGGGTATATGTAATGCCTGACTTTTCAACCATCGACGGATCG
>PWFZ01000235.1 GCA_003555185.1 Balneolaceae bacterium
AAACCCAATTTCTTGCAGGCCCTCCAGAGAAATTTGTTCGCGAACCACTTCGTTTTGGGCATGGAGGCCAAGTGGTAGAAGAATGATTATGGTGAGGAAAAGTACATGTAGTTGAAGTGTTTTCATGATGATTGGATTAGGTCTTGGAAAGATGCCTAATACAATCATCTAAAAAAGGGGGTAAAACTCAATAGAGGATAGTACACCGGACAGCTTGTCCTGCAAATAGTAGTTAGTGGATTGGGATGAAATGATAGTCATCATCTTGGGCAGACTGCCCGAGGTACTTTTAACATAATCCGTGTAAGCTGCTTAGAAGAAAAATTAGTCTTGCTTAACCATTTTTTTGTCAAAAATTCCAATGGCAAGAAATATCCACCCGAAAATAAACGCAATTCCTCCAAATGGTGTAATGGCTCCGAGCCAACCGGTGTCAGTTAGTGTTAAAAGATAGAGGCTACCTGAAAAAATCAAAATTCCCGCAATCATACAGTATCCGCTGTAATTTAACCAGCGATTTACTGAAATGGTATGGGTGATGGTTCCCAATATGAGCAGCCCAAGCGCGTGGTAGAAATGGTACTCCACCCCGGTTTGATAAACGGCAAATCGTTCCGGTGTAAGCAGGTCTTGAACAACATGGGCGCCAAATGCACCAAAAATGACTCCCAGTGCCATAAAAAAAGAACCGGTAATAAGAAGTGATGTTGGTTTCATGATTTTTTCCGCCGGACAGCTTGTCCGATATGTATTTGATTTACTTTTCCCCTTTCAAGTGTTCTCTATCTCGGGCAAGCTGCCTGAGGTACCCGATTTACTCCAAAATAATGTTTATCCCTCAAAGCCGGCTTCTTTATGGCTTCCATCGCAAAACGGTTTGGTTGTGGAGGCACCGCAGCGGCAGAGTGCAACGCCTTTGTTACTGGTTTGTGCAGCAAACGTATCTGACTCCACCGTGTAGGTTCCTTCAAGAATTGCCGGGCCATCTTCCATTAGTTTTACCAGCAGTTTTCCCTGCCCATTTTCTGCTACTTCGGGAAGCTTGGAGCGGTCAGCCTCCGTGTGGGCTTTAAAATTGATGTTTTTATGGGTGTTATCGCACGCCGGTTTGTTGGATGAAGCTCCACATCGGCAGAAGGCAAACCGGGTATCTTCAAGAACGGTATTTCCCTCGTGATCCTGAACCTCAATGTCACCAAACATATAAATCGGCCCGTCCTTTTTAAGAACAACCCGATTTCGTGAAGGCACTTTTTCTACGCGATCAGAATTTTTAAGGTCGTACTGCAGAGCTCCCGTAGGACAAGTCTCTATCACATCAGCAATTTCGCTGGCCGGCGCTTTGTCCGGGTCAATCCAGGGTTTTCGCTTTGGGTCAAATACATCAGGTAACCCATCCACACAATTTTCGGCATGGATACATCGGTTTACATCATAACGAACAGTAATTTCTTCATTATCGTATTTAAGCACTTTTTTCTTCATTGCTTGGGTGTGTTGATGGTTCTTTTAGTCACAAGTAACAGATTTACAGGATAACTTAAAAGCCCAAGCAGCTATTAAAAGAGTGTCTAAATTGGATATACTTCTTTATAACCTGAGTTCGATTGTTAAAACAAGATCATAAAAGTCCCCCTTAATAAAGGGGGGCTCTACTATATATAATTGGTTCAACCTTAGAAAATGAATCCTTAATGACTAAATCTGAGCGTTGTTGTTGCGAAGGCATGCTTCGCGGATGTTTATCAAAATGTGGGAAAATCCAATGGACACCCCTCTAAATCTCCCCTTGTTAGGGGAGACTTTTTCTTATGTTAATTGAAAAAGATTATTAATCGAACTGAGGTTTATAGTTTTTGAATTATTTCGCCACAATTAACCATGCTTTCTCCATGATAGGGGTTTTTGACCTGCTCTTCGCGGCTAAGCCAATCGGCTGAGCCATCCCGGACCATAGGGCAGCTTTGATGGTAAATCTCGTAATCCACGGGCTGATACGATTCAACCAATGTAATCATCGCTTCAGATAGCGATTCAAAGTGGTATCTCTGATCGACTACGTTATCCTGCTCAATAATTTGACGGGATTGTTCTTCAATTGAATCCCTTAGAGATGCCCATATTTCTTCAGACGGTTGGTTTAATCCCTGCACATTTACCTGTTCGGGTATTGATGCAAGTGATTGCGCTATTTCTTTCGATAGTATGGCATCCGATCGGACAAATGCATTCTTCAGATCGAAATAGGTGTCCAAAATCTCTTCCATTTTATTATCAAAATCAGGAGTGGTTTGGATCATTTGATTCTGAAGTTGCTCTGCCCGCTGCTCCTGCTGGGCCTGTTCTCTATCTGATGGGCCGCAACTGAATAAGGTGACACAAAAAAGAATTGTTAGAAATAATCTGATCATATTGAAGAATTAAATTAATTTATTATAATGATTTTCGAGAAACGGGGATAAAATAGCAGTGATATATATAATATCTTAGACAATGAGTGTAATACAATTAGCAAGTTAATAGTTTAACTAACATAGTTCAGAGGTGCATGTGATTCTGAACATAAAAATAAAGTAAGTATTGAACCATTGCTCAGAGACAATTTTATAAATAGTAATAGTTCAAACCTAATTAGAGGATTTATCATCTCTTTAAAAACTTAAGCTTTAAAAGGTGTACTCCGAATATGAGGCTATATATTAAGTATATGGTAAGCTTGCGATGCAAGATGCTTGTTAAAGAAGAGTTGCAAAAACTCGGGATAAAATGCATTTCGGTTGAGTTAGGAGCAGCAGAGGTTCGTGGGAATATTACACAAGAACAATTGGAATTGTTCCGCGAAAATCTAAAAAGATCAGGCCTGGAACTACTCGATGATAAAAAGAATATTTTGGTGGAGAAAATTAAAAATGTGATAGTGGAAATGATCCACCAAGGTGATGATACACTTAAAGTGAATGATTCCGATTATATCAGCGAAAAACTGAACTATGACTATACCTATCTTTCCAATACATTTTCGGAAGTAAAAGGAATTACAATACAGCAATTCATCATTATGCATAAAATTGAGAAGGTTAAAGAGCTCTTACTATATGATGAACTGACACTTACCGAAATCGCCTATCAATTACATTACAGCAGCGTAGCTCATCTTTCCAATCAATTCAAAAAAATTACCGGTCTAACCCCCACCTATTTCAAGGAGCTAAAACAAAAGCGTAAAAGAAGCCTTGAAGACCTGTAATATTTACAAATCTTAAAGCTCTCTTTGCAACGTATTTCCTGTAGAATGCACCCATTTTTGGGATGTAAACTATAGAATCTCATCTGATGCAAAAAGTTTAGGGAAAAATACGATTATGAAGCTATATATCAAGTATATGGTGAGTCTGCGATGCAAGATGTTGGTAAAAGAAGAGTTGAAAAAGCTCGGTATAAATCCCGTCTCTGTAGAATTGGGTATGGTTGAGATACACGATGATATTACAGAAGAACAATTGGAAATATTTTCGGAGAAATTAAAAGACGCGGGGCTGGAATTACTTGATGATAAAAAGAACATTCTGGTTGAGAAGATAAAAAGTGTAATCATAGAAATGGTGCATTATGCAGATGAGATGCCCCAGATAAACTATTCCGATTATATCAGCGAAAAAGTGGGTTACGACTATACCTATCTTTCAAATACATTTTCGGAAGTAAAAGGCATTACCATACAACAGTATATCATCATGCATAAAATAGAGAAGGTAAAAGAGCTGTTGCTGTATGATGAACTGACTCTCACCGAAATTGCTCATCAGTTGCATTATAGTAGTGTAGCCCATCTTTCAAATCAATTCAAAAAAGTTACGGGACTCACCCCAACCTACTTCAAAGAATTTAAACAGAATCGAAAAAGGAGTCTGGAAGATCTGTGATATTTATAAATCTTAAAACTCACTTTATAACGGAATTACAGTTGAATGCTCCCATATTTAAGGTGTGAATTTAGTTTAAAAGCAATCTACAGCATGAAAAGTGGGCTAAATAACCGGTATTCATTTAACCTTTCCTAAGAATTGGAAGGTTTCGTGATCATTTTTGTTTAGCAGGGTGCAATGATCGCCAACATAGTATGTAAAATGAAGAAAATGCAGCTATAAAGGCTGTGTGGGATTTAGGCAGGAGGTGAATAATCAATTTGTAGAGAGCAATAAGATTATTGCGAATAGTAAAGAGCGAAATTTAAACGAGGAGGATAACAAGAGAAGAGCTGTATATGACGAGCTGGAGCATTCAAATCTGGATTAGAGATAACTTGAATGATTTCAGAGGACGGATTCAGCAGCAATATTGAAAGTCTTGGAGATTCACTAGACGATTTCTTTTACAGGAATAATTACTGCCACGAACTAACCTTAATAAAAAACATAAATATCATGGGAAGTCTATTATACATCATCGCCGTCATTTTAGTAATAGCCTGGTTAATCGGATTTGTAGGATACAGTGCCGGAGGCATTATTCACATTCTGTTGGTTATTGCTGTCATTGCTGTTCTGCTTCAGGTAATTCAGGGTAGGAGTGCAGTATAATTCGACCAACTTATTTCTCTGTTGGTACGTGACATTATTAACAGAGGTTCTAAACATTTTAATTATCACACAGTTATCTAATTAAAAAACAACGTATTAACGTAAATATCCATTAAACATCTAGATTATGAAAAACACAAGAATGATTCTTACTGCTTTAAGCGCTACGGTAACAGGGGTACTTATTGGAATGCTCTATGCGCCTAATAAGGGAGCGGCTACGAGGGATAAAATCACAAAAAAGAGTCAGGAATACTCCGATTACATCGTTGATAAAGTTGACGATTTTGTAGATTCTGTATCTCGTCCGTTAGAAGATATGGGAGAAGAAGCCGAGCAGCTAGCTGATAAAGCAAAATCGAAGGCAAAGAAAGCTACAGCTGATGCGAACTCAAAAATGAGTTGACATTATAGTAAAAAAACAAAAAGAAGCACGTTGGTTAACCCGACGTGCTTTTTTTGTTTATAACGGTGTTAAAAAGGTTATAAGCCTGAAATGATTAATGAACCCCAAAATATCGTTTATACCAGTCAGAAAAATATTTGAGACCTTCATCTATGCCCACTGTTGGTTTGTAGTTGATGTAACTGTATAATTCGGAAACATCAGCCCAGGTCTTTTTTATATCTCCCGGTTGCATAGGCATCATGTTTTTGACAGCTTTTTTTCCTAGATGACCTTCCAGAATATCAATAAATTTCAGCAGGTTTACAGGAGCGCCATTTCCAATATTAAACAGCTGGTAGGGTATATCTGATTCTTTTGCTGAACCGTCGTTTCCGTTTAAGTCATCATGGTCTGGCGGCAGGGATATAAGACGAAGAATACTTTCTGTTATGTCATCAATATAGGTGAAGTCGCGAGCCATCTCTCCATTGTTATACACGTCGATGGGTTGTCCGGCATTGATAAGGTTCGCAAATTTAAAATAGGCCATATCAGGTCGCCCAAGCGGGCCGTATACCGTAAAAAATCGTAATCCGGTAGATGGAATTTTGTACAAATGAGAATAAGTGTGGGCCATTAATTCATTTGCTTTTTTTGTTGCTGCATAGAGACTTGCAGGGGAATCTGTCCTGTCGGAAATTTCAAACGGCATTTTATCATTGAGACCATAAACAGAACTGGAGGAAGCATAAATCATGTGTTTTATGGGGAAGTGTCTGCAGCCTTCAAGGATATTTAAAAAACCCTCCAGATTTGAGGAAATATATGCGTGTGGATGGACGATACTGTAACGGATTCCGGCTTGTGCGGCAAGGTTTATAACTACATCGAAATTCTGTTCTTCAAATAATGACGCAATTGTATTTTTATCACAAAGGTCACACTGTATAAAGGAAAAATTATCCGACGTTGTACTATTATTTAGCCCTTTTAATGAGTCAAAA
>PWFZ01000407.1 GCA_003555185.1 Balneolaceae bacterium
AGGCCGGTGGAGGAATGGTGAAAGTAAAAGCAAATGGCAATCGGGAGCTGATCGGAATTGAGCTTGACAGAGATGTGATTGACCCGGAGGATAAGGAGATGCTGGAAGATCTTATCGTTGCCGGAGTAAATAAGGCCCTCGAAAAAGCTGAAGAAGCATCCAAAGAAAAAATGCAGGATGCGTATAAAGGAATGATGCCCGGTGGAATGCCCGGCGGGATGGATCTCAGTAAATTCGGACTGTAATCACCGACTTACCATAGTCCCCTAAATTGGGGACTATTTTTTTTGTGAAAATACCAACAATATTACATGCAAATAACCTCTGAGGCTCTCGAAAGAGCAATTGAAGAGCTGGCAAAACTTCCCGGGACGGGCAGGAAGTCAGCGCAACGAATCGCCATTCATTTATTAAAACAGTCCGACGAACGGGTGCTTACCCTTGCTGATACTCTTATAAAATTAAAAGAGTCTGTGAAACGATGCGGCGTTTGCGGCACTATCACCGATACAGACCCCTGTGTGATTTGCAGCAATCCCAAACGAGATAATGGTGTGGTTTGCGTGGTTGAGGAGTTTCAGGACGTCTACATTATCGAGAAGACAAACGAATTCAGAGGTCGCTATCATGTTTTAAGCGGAGTTATATCGCCACTCGAAAATATTGGTCCTGACGATATTCGCATCAAACAGCTCCTCGAACGGATTGGCGGAGAGGACGAACACATCAACGAAGTGATTCTTGCACTAAACCCCGATGCGGAAGGGGAAGCCACCTCCTATTATATCAACAAGCTGCTTTTAAACTACGATGTGAATGTTACCCGGATCGCGTACGGAATTCCGATGGGTACCGAACTCGAATTTATCGACGAAGCTACATTAAGCCGCGCATTTGCCAGCCGAACGTCATTTTAACAAACATAAAATATGAAAAACAGAACGGATACTACGTCAACGGTCCTCACTAAAAACTTAATTTCCGGTTTATTGATGGTTTTCCTGTTTATGGGATTATCATCTGAAACTACTGAAGCTCAGCAAAATGGCTATTGGCAGCAGGCTGTTGAGTATGAAATGGAAATTGATATGGATGTGGAGACCAATCGGTTTGATGGCACACAGACACTAACCTATCACAATAACTCCCCTGATACACTGGACCGGGTCTTTTACCACCTGTTTTTTAATGCTTTTCAGCCCAATAGTATGATGGATAAGCGGTCCCGAACGATTGAAGATCCTGACGGCCGTGTAAGAGATCGTATTTACCACTACGATGAGACCGAAATCGGATATCAGAAAGTAGACAGGCTTCAGCAAAACGGCACAGATGTTGAATTTACCATTAAAGGAACCATCATGGAAGTTCATTTGACAGAACCGATTTTACCAGGAGAAGAGACTGTTTTCGATATGGAGTTCAATGCCCAGGTTCCGCTCCAAACCCGCAGATCAGGCCGGGATAACGCCGAGGGAATTCGACTTTCTATGGCGCAGTGGTATCCTAAAATTGCAGCATATGATGAGATGGGCTGGCATCCGACTCCGTATATAGGCCGGGAATTTTATGCTCCGTTTGGCACGTTTGATTTTAAAATTAATATCGACAGAAATTATGTAGTGGCTGCCGGCGCAGTTTTGGAGAATCCGCAGGAAGTTGGTTATGGATACGAAACCCCCGGCATGCAGGTCAATCGACCCGACGGAGATAAGTTGACATGGCACTTTACAGCAGAAAATGTTCATGACGTAATGTGGGCTGCTGATCCTGATTATACTCATGTAACGGCTCAGGTGCCTGATGGTCCGTTGCTTCGATTCTTTTATCAAACCGACCCTGTTGCTGAAAATGCAGGCGATGATGAGCAGGCACAACTGCTTGAAAACTGGGAAAACCTGCCCGAATACACTATTCGCGCATTTCAGTATATGAACGAAAATTATGGCGAATATCCGTACGACGAATACATTGTGGCTCAGGGTGGCGATGGTGGAATGGAGTACACTATGGGAACGCTGATAACCGGGAATCGTACATTCAGGAGCTTGGTGGGTGTAACCGTGCACGAGTTAATTCACGCCTGGTACGAAGGCGCAGTTGCCACAAATGAAACTACCGACCAATGGATTGATGAAGGGTTTACGGTCTATCTCTCAGCATTTACCATGGACGAAATTTTCAACGACGGTCAGGACGATCCAATGTTGGGCCGATATCAGGGATATTTTAACATTGTGAATGAAAGCATTGAAGAGCCAATGCATATCCATGCCGATCATTATGTGACAAACAGAGCGTACGGCGTGGCTTCCTACACTAAAGGCGCGATATTTCTGCATCAGCTGGGTTATGTGGTTGGAGAAGATGTGCTGAAGCGTGGGTTGAACCGATTTTATGAAGAGTGGAAATTCAAGCATCCAACCGGCCAGGATTTCATGCGTACCATGGAAAGAGAAAGTGGGATGGTATTGGATTGGTACTATGAGTATTGGGTTACCACTACAAAAACCATCGACTATGGAATAAAAGAAGTTTCTGGAGACGAAAACGATCAAACCAAAGTAACTCTCGAGCGAATGGGGCTGATGCCGATGCCTTTGGATGTGGAAGTGGAGTTTACCGATGGAACCATAAAGCACTACCACGTGCCGATGCGCATAACATGGGGTAACAAAGAGAATGAGTTTGATGTTGAGCGGGAAGTTGCTGATGACTGGCCGTGGGTGTTCCCTGAATATGAACTGTCTATAGAGCGTCCGGTGAGTGACATTTCGAGAATTGAAATTGATCCAACTCAGCGTATGGCCGATATTGACCGGTCTAATAACGTATGGGAAGCTGAGTAATCGTCAGTCAAATTGCAGGTTTTAGATTTAGAGTCATCCCGGCCCCCGAGCCGGGATCTCCGAACTAATTCCCCGTTACCTCGTACCGTAGCTCTGCTGCGGTGCTAACAATCTCGAACCGTAGCTCTGCTGCGGAATTGTTTACCTTCTCGGTTTTGCAGCTCTGCTGCCAAACACCCTCTGCCTGCAGCTCTGCTGCAAGTCGGGAATGATGAAAATAAATTCAAAAATCCGGTCAACAATAAATTACAGGAAGCCTTAACTTTCAGGTTCACTACTTGTTGACTCAAAAATAATATATGTCTACCGACAAAAAACACGACTATAGTAAACGTTCAATAGAAGCTCATAAGAAGTATGGCGGCAAAGTGGCAATCACTTCAAAAATGCCGCTTGATTCCAAAGATGATCTCAGTCTGGCCTACACTCCCGGCGTAGCTCAGCCCTGTCTGGAAATCGCTGAAGACGTTTCAAAAGCGTATGATTATACCTGGAAAAAAAATACCGTGGCGGTTGTAAGTGATGGTTCAGCTGTTTTAGGGCTTGGAAATATTGGTCCTGAAGCATCGCTTCCCGTGATGGAAGGAAAAGCCGTTTTGTTTAAGAAATTTGCAAATATAGATGCAGTGCCGGTTGTACTGGCATCTCAGGATACAGAAGAGATTATTCAAGCCATAAAAATGATTGCCCCCACCTATGGCGGAATCAACCTTGAAGACATTTCTGCCCCGCGTTGTTTTAAAATTGAAGAGCGCTTAAAAGAAGAACTTTCCATTCCCGTAATGCATGATGATCAGCATGGCACAGCCGTGGTAACTCTTGCCGGCTTGATGAATTCACTAAAGCTGACCGGAAAGTCATTTAAAGAATTAAAAGTTGTTATAAATGGAGCTGGCGCTGCCGGGATTGCCATCATCAATCTGCTAAGACACGTTGGCGTAGAGGTTGTGATTATGTGCGACAGTCGCGGAATTATACATCGCAATAGAAAAGATTTGTCACCTATTAAACAGAAAATGGCGGCTGTTACCAATATAAATAATATGGAAGGCGGACTGGAAGATGCCATAAAAGACAGTGATGTATTTATAGGGGTATCAGTTCCGGGAGTGTTGAACGGTGAGATGATAAAAAGTATGAATCGCGATCCGATCATTTTCGCAATGTCGAATCCCATTCCGGAAATTATGCCGGAAGAAGCGCATAAAGCAGGCGCTCGAATTGTGGCAACCGGGCGATCAGATTTTTCTAACCAAATTAATAATGTACTGGCATTCCCCGGAATCTTCAGAGGTTTGCTGGATGCACGATCTTCAGAAATTACCACAGAAATGTATGTTGCAGCTGCCAAGGCAATTGCGGACCAGGTAGCGGATCTCGATGAAGAGCACATCATCCCAAGTGCATTCGATGAAAACGTAGCACCCGCTGTAGCAAAAGCTGTTAGTGATTTGGCTAATAAGAACAAGTAAAAAGTGTCATCCTCATGCAGGTCAGGATCTCCTTACTTCGCATGATGATATATTTGCCAATGGTCATTGCGGACCCTATCCGCAATTTTCTGTTATTAGCAATGTCAATTAACTCAAGTTTATAAAGCCTGCAACAGTGTTGGGAGATGCCGTCCCGAAGGTTTTCGGGACGGCATAACAGTTAAGCTTTTCTCTTCCCATAACGTCATCCTGTTCCCTAATAACGGGACAGGGTCTCATGTTTTTATCTTCAGAACGAAAACACACGTTGTGGGTGTTATTTTCTCATGAAATCGAAAATATCCCTGATCATATTTATTCTTTGCACCGCCGTTTCCTGTGCATCTGCTCGTCAAGCTGTAGATGCAGTGGTGGTAACTCCGGCGGGATCGAGCCTTCAATTTACCGAAGGAGCAGACGATAATGAGGATTTCTCCAGGCAAAATTACAGGGATGAATCCGCTATACTTTACCTGCCCTTTCCCGCTAATATGGGCATCATCAGAGGTGAAACTGAAGAACTGAGAGTGATTATATTAGCACCGGCTTTTAGAACCGGTACAGAATTATCCATTTTACCCATTGGTTTGTTTGAGTTTTTAGAGAGAGGAGAGCGTATACAAAAAGTGATTGCCATCCCTGCCGACCCAACTCTTCAGGTGATAAAATCACCCACATTGGAGCAACTTACTTATAACTATCCCGGAGTGACCGATATTCTAAAAATCTGGTTCACCAATCATTCCGGTGACGGGCTTGTCGAGTTCTTGTCCCTTGAAGATGAAAAAGCGGCGCAAGAACGTGTCAAAGATTTGAAATAGAGTTCGAAAATCAGCTGATTATGCCGGTTTATCATCGATTATGCTTTTTAAGTAAGGTGGTTTATCTTTCATTTAGATAAATAATTATTCAGTGTGATACATAAATTAAAAAATGAGTTTACCGGAGAAGAAGCCAAAAGTTAACGATCTGCTTAATAGCGAACAGTACAAAAAAGTGGCTGAACTGGATCATGATAGTTTAGCTCCGTTTGTGATGGAGAACCTGAATAAACAGAATATCTTTACGCTTTTATTTAAAGTATCGGTAATCGCTGTTTCAGCTACTGTACTGTCTCAGATCATCATTCGATGGGACGGTGGCACATCTTTTTTGGGACTTTTGGCAGGGGTTGCCTTTACCTATTCAATTGGGATATTTGTTCATGAATTGCTCCACCTTCTAGCCTATTTGTTGATGGGGGCTACAAAACTTTCCATCATTCCAAAATGGAGTCAGGGCGCGGTGGTTGCTACAGCAGACCATTTTGTACTGGGAAAGAAAGGGTTCTACTTTTTGGCCATGATGCCCTTTTTGATTCTGACCATAGCTGCAATTTTCGGCCTGCTCTTATCGTATGGGTTCGTTTTTTACATGATGTTGTCATTTCTGTTTTTCCATACTATTTCGTGCATTGGAGATTTCGGGTTGGCTAGTTACTTTTATGAAAACAGGCATAGAACACTTTTTACCTTTGATGACATGAAGCAGGACAAAAGTTACTTTTTTGAGTTTGTGGAAACAGAACCGGCTAATGAATGATCATGATAAAAGCTCTGATGTTGCTCTTCTTAATTGGATTGATCTCACCGGTAATTATGGCTCAAAA
>PWFZ01000007.1 GCA_003555185.1 Balneolaceae bacterium
CCGGCCGCGATATCGCGGATGCTATTCAAACCAATGTTGGAGGTTCCAGGGCAGGAGTTTTCCGTGAAGGTGGTGATGAATTTAATATTTCCGTTCGTCTTCAGGAATCAGACAGGGGTAGCACTTTGGACCTTGATAATATATCGGTGCGTACCGCTTCCGGGCAAACGGTTCCTGTTTCTACAGTAATTAAGCAAGAATCATCCAGGGGACCAACTAGCATAAGTCGTATAAATGGGCAAAGAGTAACGTACATATCTGCAAACCTTGTTAGTGGAGTTCCAATGGGCGAAGCTGTGAGAGATATTCAGGCAGAGCTTTCAGATCTCGCGTTACCAAGTGGCTTTTCCGTTGTTTACGGGGGGGAATATGAAGAACAGCAGCGAGCTCAAACTGACTATATAATATCAATTATTATGGCTCTTGTGCTAATATATATGGTGATGGCAGCACAATTCGAGCGATTTTTAGATCCGATTATTGTAATGTTTGCTGTACCTGTAGCTATTGTTGGAGTGGTTCCTATTATGCTCTTGACCGGCACAACCATGAATATGCAAAGTATTATGGGGGTAATCATGCTGATCGGTATTGTGGTGAATAATGCGATCGTGTTGGTTGATTATATCAACCTAATGAGGCGTGATAAAAGTTTAAGCGTTTATAAAGCTGTGGTTGAATCCGGTAAACTAAGATTGCGCCCTATTTTAATGACAACATTAACTACGGTTTTGGGTCTGCTGCCTCTTTCTTTCGGATTTGGAGCCGGTGGCGAACTTCAGGCATCTCTTGCGAGAGTTGTAATTGGGGGGTTAACTGCCTCAACATTGATTACACTTGTTCTGATTCCTGTAGTTTATATTACTGCAAATGATATCAAAGAGTTTGTAGCTGAGAAAAAGACAGCATTTCTCTCGTCCGGAGAAACTGCTCCTGTACCTGCGGAATAACCGGTAAATATGTTAGAATGAATTTTCAACCGTTCTGATTATAAATAAAGTAGTTAACATCAGAACGGAAGGAAATCACATGAATATTCTAGTAAAGCACATCTCAGTATCTTTTTTACTTTTTTCTTCAATTCTGTTATTTGGATTTATTTCCAATAACGATGAGCCAATTACTCTTTTATTATCAGATGAAAGTGAATTGTTCATAAAAGGCAGTTCAACACTTCACGGCTGGGATAGTGAGGCAACAGAATTCAGTGTTGACTTTCGCGTGAGTGAAGAGTGGCTCTCGGGCATGGATAACTGGAGCGGGGATGGGGTAGAAGCCCTTGAGGTCGTTGTGCCGGTTGGCAAACTCGAAAGCGGCCGCAGCCGAATGAATCGTGACATGAGAGAGGCGTTAAACGCAGAGGATTATCCCGAAATTAAGTTTACGTGGGATGAAATTAATGCTGTTGAGGACCCTAATATTGAAGGAAGAAAGCTGATAGTTAAAGGCTCATTGAGTATTGCCGGTGAAACCCGTGAAATAGACTTCGAAGCCGTGGGTGATTTGGTGTCAGAGAATAGGATTGAAGTAGAGGGGTCTTATCGTTTGAATATGGAAGATTACAATGTTGACCCGCCAACAGCTTTTCTGGGGACCTTACGGACTGATAAAATGGTGGAGATAGAATTTAATCTGATGTTTGAGAAAGAAAATTGATTAAGGAGATGGGCTTTTGTTTCAATCAATTACCTACAACATACGGCGGAACAGGTATTCAAACCAAATCCAATTTTATTTACTACACTAATATATAAGTAATATTATTTTAACAATAACTATCAGTTCTTTTTGTTAATATATTGGTTCATTATAATTGGATAGATTACTGATTATGCCTAAAAAAATTGGTTCACTTACGCTTTATTCTGTGGATGATCTGCATGAAATGCTGGGAATGAGCAAGATGTCGATTCGCGCTTATCTTCGAGATGGAAAAATAAAAGGAAAAAAACTCGGGGTTCAGTGGTATGTAACCGAGGAAGCAATTCGTAATTATTTTGAGGAACCTGATAAAGCGCCACCAAAGCGAACCAAAAAAATTAAATATATCGTGCAGGGCGTAAATGATTTGGTTAGTGAAACTGAGGAGTGTGAAACTCTGAATGAGACGCTGGAAACGCTAAACAGTCAGGCTATTATCAGTTTATTTCAGGTGAAAATTATTGATGCTGAAACGGATGAGGTTTTGGAATTGATAAAAGCACGAGATTTTATTGAACGACACAGATAGAAAAAATGAAAGCAATTGAAAAGACAACGCTTGATGTGATAAAGTTCGGGGATCAACCAGAAGATATATTTTACTGTCTGGTAGATTTATCAATCAGTCCGGACGGGTTGAACGTTAATAAGCTCAAAATTAGCGATCCAAGAAATTTTGATCAGAGACTAAAAGAGAGCGGCTGCCTGATTATGTTCTCGGGCGATGAAATTGAGGTACTTGTAAACCGGGGCGATGTATCCCGGGAAAACATTCATGAATCATTAGTTAAACTGGCTATTAAAGAAGGTGTCATTAAGTAAATTGAACTGGAAACGGTTCATTTTTTAACCACCATTGATGAGCCTGAATGATGGAACAAATGGTTTTTCCATCCTGAATGTCGCCCGAATAAATAAGCTCTAAAGCCTCCGAAAACGGAATGCGGTGTTTATGTACAAACTCATCATCGTCTTCATTCTGGTCGGACTGAGATAGCCCCCAGGCTACATACACGTGAATCTCTTCATCAGCATACCCAATGGCCGGAAAAAAGGACCCTGTTTTTTCTATGTTTTCACAGGTAATACCGGTCTCTTCGGTCAACTCACGCTTAGCGGTTTTCAAAGGGGATTCACCGGAATCAATTTTACCGGCCGGCACCTCAATAAACGTTTTTCTCGGTGGATATCTGTATTGTTTGATCAACATAATTGTGCCATCTTTAAAAACAGGAATAATAGAGCTTGCACCGGGATGTTTAATCCAGTCCCGGGTAGATGTAGATCCATCCGGGAGTATAACATCATCTACGTAGACCTGTAAAAGCTTTCCGTCGTATACACGGGTTGATGATTTAGGTGATTCTTTAAGGCTGTCAAATTTAGGCTTAGAATTCTCGGAATCTGTATGTTTCATCATGTATACTTTACAGTAGGAAAAATTGTATTTTAAAAAACAGAAAATTAAATAAAGCATTCACTCCATGAGGGAAGTGATAAACGTTGATGGGAAAAAGGTATTGGTTCGCGACGACATATTCACGTGGTCGAACTTAATATCCTTAACAAGAGTTCTTGTTGCCTTACCAATCGTCTATTTACACTACGAAAACCATAAAGAGATCAACTATCTGATTTTAGGATTGATTTTTTATGGTGGAATATCGGATTATTTGGACGGTCTGGTTGCTAGAATGCGTGATGAAATTTCGGAACTGGGGAAAATACTGGATCCTGTTGCCGATAAAATTATGGCGTTCGTGCTATTTTTTTACACCGTTTGGTTAGGGTGGATACCTCTTTGGTTTTTTGTGATAGGTATTGCCAGGGATGTTCTCATTATGATGGGGTCGTGGTATATAAAACGTGAACGGGGGAAGGTGGCAATGTCTACTATGTCGGGCAAAGTTTCAGTAAATGTTCTTGCCCTGTATTGGCTGTCGGTATTCTTTTTTCCCGAACAGGCATCAATACATATTGTTTTAATGATGGCTTCTTTAGTGGTGATGGTCATCTCTTTTATCGATTATTTTTACAGATATAAATTAATTTTAGAAGGCGCAGAATATAATTAAAATAGCATATGGGCTGGTTAGATAAACTTGGATTAAAAAAGGAAGAAAAACTCGAAAAAGGAGTCGAAAAAAGCCGGGAGGGTTTTCTAAATAAAATTGGAAAAACGTTTGCCGGAAAAGACACCGTTGACGCTTCAACCCTGGATGAGCTTGAGGATATATTGATCACCTCGGATGTAGGAGTAAAAACCACTATCGAAATTATCAATAGAATTGAAGCGCGTGTTGCACGAGATAAATTTGTAACTCAGGGAGAGCTCCAAGACATCCTGCAAGAAGAGACAGCAGCGCTGTTAAAAGACAATAAACCGGATAAACCTGCTGAGTTTAAAGCTGATTTCGACCACAAACCTCACATTGTATTGGTAGTTGGCGTAAATGGTGTTGGAAAAACGACCAGTATTGGCAAGCTGGCATCGATGTATAAAAAAGCAGGCAAAAACGTGATTTTAGGAGCTGCGGATACTTTTCGTGCAGCAGCAGTGGACCAATTAAAGATCTGGAGCGAGAGAGCTGATGTGCCACTTATTCAGCAGGGTCAAAATGCTGATCCCGCCGCCGTTGCCTACGATACTGTTTCCTCAGCTGTGGCTAAAGGAACCGATATTGCTTTTATAGATACTGCGGGCCGTCTGCATAATAAGAAAGGCCTGATGGAAGAGCTGGGCAAGATAAAACGCGTTATGGGGAAAGTAGTTGATGGTGCCCCTCATGAAATCCTGCTTGTACTGGATGCATCTACGGGACAAAACGCCATGCAGCAAGCCAAGGCATTTACAGAAGTTGTAGATGTAACCGGATTAATTCTCACTAAGCTGGACGGTACAGCAAAAGGAGGTATTGTTATCGGTATTTCTAATGAACTAAGCGTTCCCGTTAAATATATCGGTGTGGGCGAACAGATTGAAGACCTCCAAATCTTTGACAGCAAGGCATTTGTAAAAGCTCTCTTCGGAA
Organism: Balneolaceae bacterium; assembly: GCA_003555185.1. Lineage (GTDB taxonomy): Bacteria > Bacteroidota > Rhodothermia > Balneolales > Balneolaceae > SW132. The sequence goes on from PWFZ01000007.1 coordinate 4,734, forward strand.
AATCTGAATAGACTTTACTAATTGGGTTACGTTCAGTACTATATAGTTAGTGTTTATACATGACTAAAACTAAGACCTGCTCTCTTGTCTCAAAAAAAGAAACTACGCTCACTATTTGAGAATACTATTCATATGCGGTGGATGGATATAAATAATACCCGGTTCAAACAATCTGCTGTATACCTGCATCGTATTGTTTTATTTTTGCTATTCTTTTTTACACTCCCTGCCTTATTGCTGGCTCAGACTGACTATTCTCTTGCTGAAAAATTTGAAGTAGCTGAACAGGAATTAAACAGCAGTAACTACCAGGAAGCCCGAAATCAGTTTGATCAGTTAGAAAATGAGATCTGCAACAGTGAAAATGTTGAACTGTGTTTTGATCTAAAACTAAATCAAATAACTGTAAAAAGGCGTTTAAACGATTATGCTTCCGCTGGGAAAAAGTTAGACGAAACAGAGATTTTTGTAAATGAAATTCTACACAGCGATATAAATAAGCTGGTTACATTATATGTACAACAGGTTTTTCTTTCAGAAGATATCTCGAATTTTCAGCGGGCAGAGAAATGGATTGGGAAGCTTCACGAAGCTAGTAAGAGAACCGATATTGATCAAATCTCCCTTACACGGGCACATTTAGGGATAGGATTTTATGAAGACGGAATGGGCAACTATCGGGAAGCAGTAAAAGCTTATGAATCGGGAATAGAGGCTGCAGAAAATCTTGAAAGAAATACAAAGGTAAGAAAGCTTTTAAATCAGGCTCACACGAATCTAGGTATTGCTTATCGCCGGTCGGGAAGTGTTGAAAAGGCTATGGGACAGTATCAAAAAGCCTTGAGGCAGACACAGATCTTATATGGAGAGCAACACTATCAAACAGCCACTATATACAACAATATTGGTACTATTCATTATGTACTTGGCGACTATGGTAAGGCGGCAGAATATTTTATTCAGGCGTACAGAGTATTAGAAGTTGAATTAGGATCTGAACACCGTAGACTTGGTGCATCACTAAATAATGCGGGTCTATCTTTTATTGCGCTGGGGGATTACGTACAAGCAGCTGATTACTTAGAAAGGGCCCAGCGGGTAAAAGAAGCAACATTGGGAGTGAATCATGTAGAAACAGCCGTCGGGTATAGAAACCTTGCTTCAATCTACATTGAAAATGAAGATTATGATGCAGCGGAAGCAAATTTTAAAC
>PWFZ01000059.1 GCA_003555185.1 Balneolaceae bacterium
ATCCGCAGGGGTACTATTTTGGGGGAAATAATATGGCACTTTCACCTGATGCACTGCTCAAGATTGGCAGAATGATGATGGACCTGGGTGTGTATAACGACCAGAGAATTGTATCAGCTGAGTGGATTCTGGATTCTGTAAAAGTATATGGACGCAGCAGTTTTAATCCTTATGATTATGGGTATATGTGGTGGCGGAGAGATGTTGGGGATTATGAAGTGGTTTTTGCCTGGGGAAATGGTGGGCAATACATCATGATACTGCCGGAATTAGGAACTGTTGTATCTATTACATCTAATTTGGCTAAAGATAATAGCTCCAGGAGATATCAGCGCGATATGTTTGATTATCTACGGGATTCGCTCATTCCATTTGTAGAGAACAGTTGAATCCCGCTGATCGTTAAACCGGGTTAATCTCTGAACGGCATCGGGTAAACAGGTACTCCAACATGGCCGTCTTCGCTCACTGAACGTACGCCAAATATCCAGTTGTCTTTAGAAATCAGTTCTGCAGTATAGTGGGTTGATGTTCCCACAAATTCTTTATGCTGCCAAACAGGAGATGTAGTCTCTCGCCAAAGAACCTCATATCCGGCAAGATTTTCCGTTTGGGATGCTTCCCATCTTAAACGGGTACTATTTTCCAGGTTGGAAATATTCATTCCTACGTTAACCGGAGGTTGAGGTGATCTGGCAAGGTTAGCCATTGCAGCCAGGTTTACTTTGGTAACACGACTTACATAAGGGTAGTCTACGAATTCCGGCAGATCGCCGTACTGCACACCATCTTCTACACGGACGTCTTCATGCTGATGCTTAAACTCTTCATTAGGTTCGGAAAATCGTACAGCCGGATAGCCAAGTCGGACAAATGGGCGGTGATCTCCACCTCGTAGATATCTGTCGAGTCGGTATATTAGCCAGATATCCATGTTTGGAACATAGCTTTCCGATACTTCTTTGATTGTTCGAGCCAACTGTCGGGTTGGCATATCACTCTCACCGCCGGTTTGCAAATATCGTAATGTATTGGAATCTAACTCTCGCTGAGGGGGAACTCCTTCTGCGAAAAGTCGCACTTTGTACGGATCATAGAGTTTTCCGTCTTCTGCAGCGTGGTTCCCAATAATATCGTTTGTAAACATACCGGCAATATTTTTGCCTTCCTCGGATGCTTCTTCGGCCCATTTTGCGGCGCCAAGCAAGCCCTGTTCTTCGCCCGATACAGCCATAAACACCAATGTCGCAGGAAAATCGTAATTCGACATAATTCGTGCCATCTCCATTACGGCAACCGTTCCGGATGCGTCATCATTTGCACCGGGAGCGTCGCTTTCATAATCCATGATGTCGGCTACACGAGAATCATAATGACCGCTCACTACAAAAATCCGATCGTCATTTGGATCTGTTCCCGGTAAGGTAGCTACAATATTTACTATTTCGGTGGGCCTGGAGATACGTCCTGCAGGCTCCTGAACATAACTGTGAAATTCAACTTCAAGGCGTCCGCCTGATTCTTCGCTGTACCGCTCCATTTCAGACTTTATCCACTCACGCGCAGCACCAATTCCAAAGGTGTTACTCTCCGTTTCCGCCATGGTATGGCGGGTGCCAAAATCGGCAAGCCTGTAGACATTTTTTTCGATTGTGTCCGCCGAAACATCATTCAGCATCTCCTGAATTTGTGAATCCAGGTTATTAAGTAATATAGTGTTCGATTTATTTTGCACAGATGTGCAGTGAACCAGAAGAAAAGTAGAAAAGATTAAAAAAATAGTGGCGATAAATCGCATATGGTAGGGTAAAGTTATTGTTGAATACAATTATCACCGAATTGCCCTTAAGAATCAACTTTTAGATGTTAAAACTTAATACAATTCTTTTAAAATTGATTAATTAGAATGACGTAAAACTATATTTTTTGAACGACGTACCAAAGTCCGCCTATCCCCACAACGAAACATCCCAGGCCTAGGGCCATTGATTCAAAGAAAATTTGACCCATTCCAAACAGAAGTGAAATAATGGCAATTGCACTGATTGCGGTATATCCTATTCCGGGGAGCAGTGAGTAAGTCTCTTCGCCCTGTTTTAGGAAGCGGCTCCAACCCGGTCCGCCAGGTTTTACGCGATCAAAGAATCGCTGAAGAGTTTCCTCATCATCCGGTTTTGTGATAAATGTTGCAGTGATCCAGATGGTTGTGGCAAAAATGGTGGTAAAAATCATTTTTGAGGCAAAATCATCGTACCCGAAAACCGGCGCTAAAAAACTACCGATGGCGGCGGCAGACATAGCTGCAATTTCACTCCAGGCATTTATTCTCCACCAGAACCAGCGAAGCATGTAAACCAAACCTGTACCCGCACCAATGGATAGTATAGCTTCCCAGCCGCCTTTTACTGTATCAAACATAAGAGACACAGCAACAGCGGCAAGCATCATCAGCAGGGTGGTCCAGCGGGAGACAGCTACATAGTGTTTCTGAGCTTTCTCTTTGGATTCAAATTCTGATTCCGGTTTTAGGAAGGGTTTATAAAAGTCATTTACAACATAAGATGCACCCCAGTTTAAATGGGTAGAAACGGTTGATACAAACGCCGCAAGGAAAGCTACTGCAAGCAGTCCTAAAAGTCCTGCAGGAAGAAGTTTTAGCATTAGCAAGGGATATCCGGTTTCGGGATCATCGAGCCCGGGATAAACAACCATGGCTACAAGGGCGACTAAGATCCATGGCCAGGGGCGAAGGGCGAAATGTGCAACGTTGAACAGAAGTGTTCCGCCAACGGCATTTTTCTCATCTTTGGCCGAAAACATTCGCTGCGCAATATAGCCGCCACCGCCCGGCTCTGAGCCCGGGTACCAGGAGGCCCACCACATCATACCAACCCATACAAGGGCCGTGGCAATGGCAATGTCGGGGCTATTGAGCGGATTGATGGAGAGCATGGAGTGGCCTACTCCAAAAAGTTCTGTAATTTCGGTTTGCAGCTGATCGAGTCCGCCAACATAACTGACGGCATAGTAAGCCAGTAAGATGGAGCCACCCATGGCAATAATGAACTGAATAAAGTCGGTGATGATCACGCCCCAAAGTCCGGAAAAAGCGATATAAATTCCGATAAACAGATACATTACCAAAATGATTAACCACTCACCTTCCATGGCAATAGGGCCCAGATTCACGACCATATTTTGGGCACCAAACAGGACGGTTAATATTTTCGCCATACCAACGGTTACCCATCCCAGGATAATACAGTTAATTGGAAAGGCGAGATAAAGAGCTCTGAATCCGCGTAATATTCGGGCGGGTTTGCCGGTATAACGAAGCGATATAAACTCAACGTCAGTAATAACATCAGCCCGTTTCCAGAGTTTGGCGTATAGAAACACCGTAAAAAGACCTGAAAACATGAAGTTCCACCAAATCCAGTTTCCGGCAATTCCATCACTGGCAATAATACCGGTTACGGCAAGGGGAGTATCAGCAGCAAAAGTAGTTGCCACCATGGATATACCAATCAACCACCAGGGTAAATCTTTCCCACTCGTAAAATAATCTTCAAGTGTGTCTTGCCCGCGTTTTTGAGCGATATAACCAACAACAACCATTAACAGGATGTAGCCGCCGATTACGGTATAATCAAGCCAGTTGAATGGCATATGGAATGTATTGAGTTAATGGGTTGAATATGACGGGGCTGAATTCCGCATAATTCATGAGCAATAAAAGTAGAAAATATCATCCCGAATATAGACGAACAGAAGCACAATCCAAATATGGAACCGTTTCCGAACTGATAATTAATCAGGAGGTTTTGAACGGTTTTAGCGTTTTTCCTTTTCTTACATTAAAATTCCGTTAATTTATCGAACAATGTCTATAAAAAAATACCATATCGGATTAACCCAGTGGGGGCTCAAAGACTGGGTCGGTAAATTCTATTCTGATGGTGCCAGACCGGATACTTTTTTGCGGGAATACGCCACGGTGTTTAATTCAGTTGAGGGTAATACCACGTTTTACCGGGCTCCTTCACCTAAAACTGTACTGAAGTGGGGAGATCAGGTATCAGACGATTTTAAGTTTTGCTTTAAGTTTCCGATGGGAATTACTCATTATAAAAGATTGAAGAATACAGAAGATGAGGTTCTTCAATTTCTGGATCTTTTTGAACCCATTCGTGAAAAGCTCGGACCCTTTCACATTCAATTGAGCTCACAGTTTTCTTATAATGAATTTGAAAAACTGGAAAAGCTGTGCGACATATTACCGCCCCACTACAGTTATGCCATAGAAGTACGGCATCAGGATTTTTACGATCGTGGAAAAAAGGAGAGAAGGTTGGAGGAGTTGCTGAAAAGTAATATAATTGATCGGGTTATTTTTGATACCCGTAAGCTGCACTCTATTCAGACTGATGATCCTGTGATTAAAAAGGCTCAACAGAAAAAGCCGAAAATTCCCGTTCGGTTTGATGAGACAGGCAGCCGGCCGTTTGTGCGATTTGTAGGAGCAAATGATATTCTTAATAATGAAGCGTACTTAAAAGAATGGGCTATTATCGTTGCCGATTGGATTAAAGGCGACCTACATCCCTATGTATTTATTCACGCTCCCGATACCGTTCACGGTCCTAAACTTGCGCGGTATTTTCACCAGGTATTATCACGATTTATTGATTTGAGCCCAATGCCTCAGTGGCCTATTGATCGTCAAAATGAACAATTGGGACTATTTTAAATAAAAAAAGATCGCTCCCGTAAAGAAGCGACCTTTAGAGAAATTAGACTTTATTGCAGTCTAATTCATGATTACAGAATCAATAACATGAACCAATCCGTTTGATGCGCCAATATCTCCTTGTTCAATTTCTACATCAATCGCAGGTCCTGCTTCTTCAGCGGTAACTTCACCTTGGAATAGGTGACCGATAACGATGTTTTGCATTCTTTCCGGATTAGACTGAATTTGTTGCAAATCTTCACCTAATGCTTCAAATGCTTCATCAGTCGGTGCCAAAACGGTAAATGGTCCCTGCTCTGAAATTACTGCATCTAATTCAGTTTCTGCAAGCATACTTGCAAAAATTGAATGGTCATCACTTTGATTTACAATTTCAACGACATCTCCATCTTGAGCTGTGGCGCTATCAATATTTAAGCTGAAAGCAAACACAAAAGCTAAAATGGTTGCGAGGGTGGAAAATCTTTTACTAGTAATCATTTATCTCTTTATTAAGTTAGTATTCATCATATTTAACTTATTTAAATATGATTTCGTTCTTATTACTTTATAGGTAGTACTTAGTAAATTGTTTCATGTAAAATAAACAAAAATAAACCGTATTAAATACTGGTAATTAAACACGTTTACAGATGCTGATTCTTAGCTTTAGGTTTATTGAGATTATTAGGCGAAAAGAGAAAAACTGTTCACTAAAAAAACAAAACCGGAAAACGTATTGATGCAGCCGGATTTGTTGGTGAACAACTGTTGAAAAAACCGTATTTTGAAGGCTAGCTAACTTTTGAGAAATACTATTATGTCCCAAGCAGAAACAATTGATACGTCCGAAGAAATTGTAAAGGAGTCGAAAAAGCGACGAACCTTCGCGATTATCTCTCACCCTGATGCAGGAAAAACCACTCTTACAGAAAAATTACTTCTTTATGGAGGCGCGATTCACGAAGCAGGGTCTATTCGCCAGCGTAAAGCCACAAGGCATGCTGCTTCCGATTGGATGGCCATTGAGAAGGAGAGAGGGATCTCGCTGACATCATCGGTATTGCGGTTCGAGAAAGATGGCGTTCGTTACAATCTGCTGGATACACCGGGTCACAAGGATTTTTCTGAGGATACACTGAGAACACTCGTTGCCGCCGATTCCGGTTTGATGGTGATTGACGTG
>PWFZ01000428.1 GCA_003555185.1 Balneolaceae bacterium
ATTTTCGATGTTCTGAGCGCAATGTAAAGTCAGGAAAGAACAAGGCTGCCGTAAAGAATATCAATCCAAACAGTAGCATAAGCTGATACCGGTTTTTATAATCGGCAAATTCACGAGTAGCAAACTCTCCTCTTTCCAGTTCATTGAGGCGTGATAAAAACGGTTCAATGGTGTCGCTGCCGGAATTGATTTCATAGTAGTTCCCACCGCCAAAACTAGCAATTTGCTGCATTGTTCCTGAACTGAGACGGGTAACCACTTCATTACCATCCCTATCGGTATGATATCCAACCTGATTGCCATTGTTATAAATGGGGATTCGCCCCCCCCCTTCCGTACCGATTCCTACCGAAAACCCAGTAACTCCCTGATCGGTAAGCCGTCGTAAGGAGGACATAAAGTCGGGTCCGTGATTCTCTCCATCGGCAACAAACAGAAGTACATTGGATGCATTGTTGTCGTTCTGAATGGAATCAAATGTCTCTTCGGCCTTCAGAAAAGCGGACTGAAAATTTGTTGTGGATGTAGGCATCTGTTCTGTAGTTACAATATCAAGAAACAGCCTTAATGCCGAATAGTCCTGAGTCATTGGACTCTGCACAAAAGCTTCGCCGGTGAATACAATCAACCCAACGCGATCTCCTTCCAAACGGTTCACAAGCCGATTAATTTCAAGTTTTGCTTTATCAAGACGATTCGGTGGTACATCTTCAGCATTCATGCTTCTTGAAAGGTCCAGAGCAATAAGCATGTTCACGCCGCTCTGTTCAACTTCTCGGATTTCGGTCCCTATCTTGGGCCCTGCCATAGCCAGAATAAAGAAGAAGATGGCTCCAAGGAAGCAATAGAACCGAACCCGGTCCCCCTTGCCCCAAAAATTTTTGCGTAGCGACGAGACCAATCGCTCATCAAAATATTTAGTAATTTTTTTCTTTTGATACTTTTTAAACCACCAAAATAAACCCCACAAAATGGGTATGAGCAATAGGAGCCACAAAAAAGAACTGTTATCCCAAATCATCTATTAATGTTATTCATTTTCAAGTTTCACTAACATCTAACTACGTCACCCTGAATTTATTTCAGTTTGCTCCATGGATGGCGCAAGTATTCACTTGTGCCCCTTATCAACGGCTACCCATTTCACGACAAGTAAATACTTGCGCTGTTTCATGATGCAAAATCCAAAATACCCCAAACCATATCCATAAAGATACTGCTTTCTGATATGTTCGCAGAATTAATCCTGTAATTGTATTTTTTTCCGTTCATCTTTTTACTGTAGATATTATTGGCTACTGAAGGAGACTATGAAACTAAGTGGATTTTTGACAACCTAGGGATTGTCAAAGGTGACATTCATTCACCCAATAAACGTTTTCCTATGCTCTGCAGGTATATGATCAATTTCTTTCTGTTTATTTTCCCGAGCTTTGTCGTTATCTGCTTTTTCCTGAGGGGCTATTTTCATCAGCCAAAAAATTCCAATCAATATAAGTGCAATGGAAAAGACAAAAATGGTATCCCGAACCGGCAAAATTTCAAATTCAAGAATGAGTGATGCAACCGTTACTGATACCGACTGTGCAAGCGTAAACAGGAGCCACTCCGTGCTGAATACTCTGCCCCGAAAAGTGTCTGGTGCCCGCCTCTGCAGCAGTACGGTACTCATCACCCAGTTCGATCCCGACGCCATGTGGGCAATCAATACCAGCAGGCTCATTAATATTAGTGCATCCACCTGACTCACAAAAGCGTACATCACCCCGGAAAAAATCATAAAGAAACCGAGAGCCTTAATCCAGTCTGACTCCTTATTGAAGATTCGCCGACCCAAAACCGGACCAATTCCTGTTCCGATTCCCCGTGAGGCATACAGGATTCCCAGGCCGATACTCCCCATCAGTAAAATCTCTTCAGCGACAATAATCAACATGTAGACCAGTGCGCCGATACAGCTCGTGAACATCGCCTTTGCCATCGTTGGGCGCAGCACTTCGGGATGATCCTTGATAAACTGAAACCCCTCAAAAATTCCTGTCAGAGGATTTCGGGTACGATGTTTTTCTCGTTTGCTCATCTTCGTTTGCGGAATCACGGCCCTGTATATAAAGATAGCCGACAGCCCATAGGACAACCCGTTGATGATAAATACCATATCTGTTCCAAGCCACGCGGTGGCAAATCCACCCAGAGCCATACCAGAAGTAAAAACGATGCTCCATGAGGCTGCAGATAAAATGTTTGCATTTACCAGCTCATCCGAAGTTGTAACATTCGGGATAGATGATGTTTTTGCAGGTTCAAAAATAGCCGAGAACATCATCTGGACAGCCATTAATACGTAAGCCAGCCAGAGAGTTTCGTATGAGACAATCAGCAAAAATCCCAGAACAACAACACCGCGGGCCAGGTCACAGATTAGCATTAGTGACCGCCGGTTAAAGCGATCCGTAATGTATCCGGCAATAGGAGAGAAAAATGCGAGACTCAACATTTTGACGACAATGATCAGCCCAAGTAAAAGCTCGGAATCACTGTACTGCTGAATGAGTGCATAGATCGCCAGGATACCGAACCAATCCCCAAAATTGGAAACAATTTGTGCAAGCCACAACCGACGATAATCGTGGTTATGGCGAATAAGATCCAGATATGGTTTAATATTAAAATTCAAAAATACATTCCTTCAATTACTCATGGGTTGGCGCAAGTATTTACTTGTGCCCCCATTTTAAAATTATAAACTCCGCACAGGCTGGCGAAAACGTCGCAAAAGATGGCGCAACTATATACTTGTGCCCCCAGAACAATGGATAGTTTTCCTGGCCAAACCAAGTGCCACATAACAAGCGTATCGAACACACCCCTCAGCCCCCTCTCGAGAGGGGAGGTTTAGTCCTTCACTTTACGTTACTAATTAGCAAATTACCTTTAACCTTGCCCCAAAAGGGAGCACAAGTGAATACTTGCGCTATTTTAGGTATCCTGCACCCTGTCCTGTCACTTCACACCCGTACTACCAAATCCGCCATCGGAACGATCCGTTTCCTCCAACGAATCCACCTCTTTGATCATAGCCTGATGTACCGGAGAAATAATCATCTGGGCAATACGGTCCCCCTTGTTGATTACGAATGATTCATCACCATGATTGATCGCCAGAACTTTCACCTCACCCCTATAATCAGAATCGATTGTGCCGGGGCTATTCAACACGGTAATACCATTCTTGTAGGCAAGTCCGCTACGGGGACGGATCTGTGCTTCGTATCCGGCCGGTAGTGCCATTTTAAAACCCGTGGGAATCAGTGTTCGTTCGCCCGGTTTCAGTTCGGTAGGCTTTTCTACTGCGGCGCGAACATCTACCCCCGCAGCCTGATCACTTTCATATTTCGGAAGCTCTATGTCGGCTCCATGTTCGAGCCGTTGAAATTTACATTCAATCTGTGTCATGTCGTTCATAGGAGATTAATCGTACTCTTACATTTCCAAAAATTACCCGTACATGCGCTTCCAGCGGGACCCTTAAATCGTCCGTAGAAAACCATGCTTTAAAATTGCCCGAGAATCCAAAAGGGCCATCAATATCTGTTGTCCCCTCACTGTAGTACGCTTCAACATCGTCATCGAAAGCGTCGTAGCTTCTCATTTCAGTTTCCCCGCTGTTCCGGGCTTTAATCATTCCCATCTCATTTTCCAGATAGACCGGAAGTTCATACGGTTTTTCAGTGCCTGCAAATAGCCGTGAGAAATAAAAAATAATATCCCCCCCGCTGGCAGGTTCAACGAGATCCAGCGTATCGGTCGGCTCTCCGTATTCAAAAAAATGAACTTGCTCCTTCTCCCTGTCAAATTTGATGCGAACACGATCGTACTCATCATCATGAATATCATCCCGCCAAAATTCGTGACTGAACATATGCTCATCATTGTAACCAAAGATGTTTTCGTAGTTCACTATCCGTGTACCCACAAAAGGTACCCGTCGGTTTGACCGAATGCGCGTTCTCATGTGATAAGCTTTTTCACCGGCATAGGTTGTATCCGGCAGAAGTTCCACGTCTACCCATCCGAGGGTAAAAAATCCATAGCGAACCTCATACTCAAAAACTTCTCGGGCGTCGATCAGATCTGTAACAGAGGGTGGTTCTTCATTTTCGTATGTTAGTTCCTGAGAGCTGACATCAGCCACAACTAACGATAAAACCACAAAAAGTGCTGCTGATTTAGTCCACAAATGCATCGAAAGCGTCCTCATCATACCCCACTAAAATTGCATCTCCCTGTTCAAGCAACGGACGTTTAATCATTGTTTGATGCTCCAACAACTGATCAAAAAGCTGATCATCATCCAGATTCTTATCTTTAAGCCCAAGGTCTCTCCATTTCATCCCGCGCTTATTTAAAATCACATCGAGCCCGACCTTGTGGACAAACTCGTCCAGTTTTTGTTCAGAAAGAGGGTCTTTCTTGAGATCAATAAACTCATACTCAATCTCGTTCTCCTCTAACCACTTAAATGTATCCCGAACCTTGTTACAGTTTTTTATGCCGTAAACCTTTATCATTATAGTCTAATTAAATTGTTTGAAATAGAAGTTTAAGATACGATTTTTCGTATCGGCATTTAAAACAGAATTGATTTAAACTTTATTCAGGAATCATCATTTCCTATGCGTCACGTGAACACAAAATTATCGTACAGTAAATATCTGGCAATCCTTTTTGCTCTGGTGATAGTTGCTGGGTGCTCGCAGAATGACGACCAGCGCGAATTTGAGCGAATGGCCTATTCGGCACCTTCAAATATTACAGAGACAAATGCCGTTGGGGAAATTACAGGGAATGAAGATCATGATGACTGGCGGGTATCACCCTTTTATCAGGGGCTTGTTGATGTTGACACACCTGCATACCCTAATCCGGTTCAAACCACAGATGAAGTACGGGTTGAGATTTTTAACCGGGATGATGCTGTTACCAGTCTGCGAGTAGTGGTCTTTTTTGCCGAAGCAGGAATGGAAAGAGATATTCAAAGTGGAAGACAAGATCCGCTACCGGCTAATTCCACAACGGTTGTATCAATCAATCCAAGAGAGTTAAGCCGATTTGATACTGTTGAAGATATTGTAGGCATTAAACGTATCATCTTTTTAGATGCCACGGGCAATGTAGTGACCTACGGCGATATCCTTGTTGAGTAATTCATTTATTGTCATTCATTTTTACACGCGGTATCTTCGCAAAACTTATGTCAAAAGAAAAACTAACCCCATCAGAACGAGCGATTTTACGTGAACTTATATTCGCAGAATCCTTTTCTCATTTACTATCTGAAACTGGATTTACATTCGGAACTATACGGGATGATCTGATTAAATTAATCAATCACGGCTATGTTGAAGTATTTGATCAGGATTTTACCACATCGGTATCCCCGTTTTACGATTCCGATAATATTGATCAGTTCTGCTTTAAAGCTACCAAGACAGGTTTAAAAAACATCCAAAACTATGCAATTTGAAACGACGATAGGCGAAAAGTCCTTTGATGTATCCATAGACTCAGAAAATCATTCAGCAACTCTGAATGATGAAACCATCTCTTACGAGCTCATAGAGCAGGACAAAGGGCGGCGATTACTTCGGGTAGGAACAAAACTCTATAAAATTGATAATGTAACGGTGGATGGTCAGCAAATTGAGTTTACGCTCGATGGAGAATGGATTACCGCCACCGTAAAGAATGAGCAGGAACTTCTGCTTGAACGGCTGGGCTTTAAAACCAACTCCGAAAAATCTGTTGGAGTTTTGAATGCTCCCATGCCCGGTAAAATATTAAGTCTTCTTGTTGAAGCAGGAGACGAGGTAGAAATCGGGCAACCGGTGGCTATCCTTGAAGCCATGAAAATGGA
>PWFZ01000095.1 GCA_003555185.1 Balneolaceae bacterium
AAGGATCCCATCTTTAAAAACCATCTCAACACTCCACTTCTTCGTGCACTTTCACTGGCGGTTGATAAAGTGAATCCATCTGTTTTTGCTTTTGCGTCTACAGAAAGTTCAAAAGATATTTTGGGTGCATTGGCAGCGAATAAAAAAGCAGCCTCTCTTTCTGATATGTCAGAGTTTGAACTTACAGATAACGGCGTGAAAGGAAAGCGTCCTGTAATGGCCGCAAAAATTGTTTCCGCCGTTGAAGCAGAAGGCTCTCCTGTAATTTTATCCGTTCGATCCGGCTCATATGATGTGGTCGAAAAAGTATCTGACCCGGCTGTGGAAACCATTGACTTTTCGTTCGATGAAGGAGAGCTAAAAAGCACACTGAAGGAAATTATCAGTGCTTCCGGTGACAAAATTGATCTCTCTGAAGCAGAAACGGTTATTGCCGCAGGACGAGGCGCCAAAGACGAAAAAGGTCAGGAACTTGTATCTGAATTGGCTTCAGTTCTTAACGCAGGAATCGGCGCTTCACGGGCATTGACCGAATCAGGCATCTATGATCCCAGCTTACAAATTGGTCAGACAGGAAAAGTGGTATCCCCACAGCTCTATATTGGAATAGGAATCTCAGGAGCCATTCAACACGTGGCTGGTATGGCAAATTCAAAAGTAATTGTAGCCATCAATAAAGATCCGGATGCACCCATTTTTGATATTGCGGATTACGGAATCGTTGGGGATCTCTACAAAGTACTCCCTCCTTTTATCGAAGAACTGAAAAAAATCAAAGCTTAAAAATTCGGAATTGTAAATGTTGAATTTTGAATTGCTCATTATCTACTGCCGATAGCAGGGAGAATTCATAATTTAGAAATTCAACATTCAAAATTATTTAGTCTATGGAAGAAAAATTTGACTGTATAATCGTCGGTGCCGGTGTTGCCGGGCTCTCTGCCGCGATGACTCTTGCGAACAATAACATGAAGTTTCTCTTGATTGAAAAAGGTGAATTTCCGGGATCGAAAAATGTCTCCGGTGGTGTGTTATGGGGCAATGATCTCGCAAAACTTGTCCCCAAGTACTGGGAAGAAGACGCCGGCTGGGATCGATACATCAACCAGCGTCGATTGACGTTCATGGATGATCAGTCCACTTTTACGGTTGATTTTAAATCCTCCCACTTTAACGAACCTCCCTATGCAGGAGTCGTTGTCCTCCGGTCTAAATTTGATAACTGGCTGGCTGAAAAGGTCCAGGAGGCGATCGATAAAAGTGATTACGCGATGGACTCTTTTATCGCACCCAACATATTGGTTGAAGAGATTTTGGAGGAAGATGGCAAAGCCGTTGGAATCCGAACAGGTGACGAAAAATTTTATGCTGATTCGGTGATTCTTGCAGAGGGAGTCAATAATCTTCTTACAAGAAAAGTGGGGCTACAGGATAAGTATGTACCGGCAGATCATATGCTCACGGGCATTAAAGAGATCATTCGCTTTGACCAGAAAGTGCTCGAAGATCGATTTCAGCTCAACGGGAAAAGCGGAATGAGCAACGAGTTTGTTGGTTACGCCACTAATGGTGTTGAAGGCGGTGGATTTTTGTACACTAATAAAGACACAATTTCTCTCGGACTTGTTTTAGGGCTAAAAGATCTTCGCGAAAAAGGCCAAAAACCCTACGACATTCTGAATGAGTTTAAAAAGCACCCGGTTATTGCCGACACTATTCGCGGCGGTGAAGTGGTTGAGTATTCAGCCCACGTGGTTTCATCCGGTGATAAGCGGGTAATGCCCAAAAAATTATACAAAGCCGGTCTGGTAGTTTGTGGTGAAGCAGCAAATTTATTGATGAACGCCGGTAAAGCCATTCAGGGAATGGACTATGCCATGCGATCCGGAATTCTTGCTGCAGATACAATTACCGAAGCGAAGAAAAATAAAGATTTTGGTGATGCGGCAATGAAGAAATATCAGGACACCCTTTCTGATAGCTACATTATGAAGGACATTAACAACTTTCAGGATGCTGTTCATCTTCTGCACGATCCGGTGATGACCCAGAAAATGCCGAATTTAATCTGTGACTTTGGTCGTAATTTCTTTAGCATCAAAAATGAGCCCACAAAGAAAGCACGCGAAATGCTTAGTGACTCCGTTAAGAAGCACGCATCCTATTGGGATCTGATTAAGATTGGTGCGAAGGGGGCGAAATCTCTGTAGCACGCAAATTGACAGTAGACGGTTGACAACTTTGTAATCAAATATCCAGTTTTATCTAAAAAGTTATTATCAACAAATATTGAAATATGGCTAAAAACTTCAGGGACTTAACGGTTTACAAGAAGTCGTTTAATCTGGCAATGCTTGTTTTTGATTTGACAAAAAACTTTCCAGCTGAAGAAAAATATGCTTTATCAGACCAAGTCCGAAGATCTTCAAGATCTGTCTGCAGAGCCATTGGAGAAGGGTACAGAAAACGGCGTTACCCAAAACACTTTATTAGTAAAATAAGTGATGCAGATATGGAAAATACCGAAACTCAGATTTCTATGGATTTTGCTTTTGCATGTAAATATATCACAAAGGAAGAAAATCTGGAAGTTCGCACTCGATCTGAAGAAATAGGTAAATTACTGAATCACATGATGAACAACCCAACCAGTTATCAACGGAAAACCAAGCACAATTAATAAGTCAACCTAGAAAGTTGTCAATTGTCTACTGTAAACTGCTAATTCATTTTCGAAATTTTAATACAATCTCTAAATCCACACAAGAATGAAACTCCTAAGCCTACCCGAACGACTTGGCCTTGTTACTTATAGAAATCAGGCTAAATCAGACATCAAACCGCATATTAAGGTTGATACTGATATTTGTAATTCAACGTGTCCGCATAAGTGTACTACGTATGTTTGCCCAGCAAACTGCTATACGATGGATGACGCCGGTAAAGTGCATTTCCAGGTGGAAGACTGTATTGAGTGCGGGACGTGTATGTATGCTTGTGATCAGGGTGCGGTGGACTGGGAATTTCCTGACCCGGAAATTGGCCGTGGTGTTACATGGAATTTCGGATAAAACTCATTTCCATAAAAAAGCCCTCCTTTCAGAGGGCTTTATAGTTTAATGCTATTTACATTTATTAAATAGTAATCTGTAATCGTGTTCCTTCATTTATTACTTCTACTTCCTTCTCAACTGTTCCATGACCTTCAGCTTCAATCGTTACGGTCTGTATTCCTACATTCACTTCTTTAGCCGTAAATGTGCCATTTTCTGAAGTTGTTACCGCTTCACTTCTATCTGAAAATGTAATTACAGCACCTGAAACCCGATCATAAGATTCCTGATCAATTACAACACCGATAACGTCTGTTTTTTCGTCTGATGTTAATGAGCTGGGTGATGAGCATCCAATTCCTATGAAAAACAATAGCAGTACAGATGTAACTAATCCTTTTTTGAGCATAACGTATTTATTTTGGTTGTAGTTATTTACAACTGTCTAACATCTTATCACTTATAATTGTTTCGATAAATTTTAGAAATTACGATCTGATAAATTAAAAATTGATTAAACTATTAAACTCTGCAGGAACTGCTTAGTACCAAAAGGCACTCCGACATTTTTATCGAGATAAGAGAATCTCACCTACGGAATCTCCTGAGGGATAATTGGTAAGGGAAACATAAACTTTATAAAAAGTTAACAAATGAATTCTCTCTAAAAATCGTTACTTTGTGGAAGCGATTCCAAAAAATTTAAAAAAGAAAAAAATGAGCTTAGACGTGTTAGAAAAAGCAAACCATATGTCATTTGAATTATCAGAAGACCATCAAATGATAAAAGATAGTGTTCGCGATTTTGCTGAACGACATATCGCCCCAACAGTTATTGAGAGAGACACAAACAAAACATTTCCCCACGATATCATTAAGATGCTGGCTGACCAAAGTTTGCTGGGGATTTATCATGAAGAACAGTACGGCGGCGCCGGATTTGACACACTTAGCTTTTGCCTTGCCATAGAAGAAATTGCACGATGGGACGCATCACTTGCGCTTACTGTCGCATCACACACATCTTTGGGAAGTGGTCACATTGCACACGCTGCAAATCACGAACAAAAATTAAAGTATCTGACTCCATTGGCCAAGGGCGAAAAGCTTGGAGCATGGTGTTTGACCGAGCCCGGATCAGGAAGCGATTCGTCCGACATGAAAACAACGGCTGTTCGTGACGGAGATGACTGGATCATCAATGGCAGCAAGATCTTTATCACACAGGGTTCTGTAGGTGATATATATGTAGTGCTGGCAAAAACGGATCCCACAAAAGGAACCAAAGGAATTAGTGCATTTATAGTGGAGCGAGAATTTGAAGGCGTGAAGCCCGGCCCACCCATGCACAAGCTTGGAATGAATTCATCCGACACTACAGAGGTGGTATTTGAAAACGTAAAAGTTCCCGGTGGAAACTTACTGGGAGAGCTTGGCAAAGGCTTTGTTGATACCATGCAGGTACTCGACGGCGGACGAATTGGAATTGGCGCCCTTTCTGTTGGAATCGCTCGCGGAGCACTTGAAGAATCTATGAAATATGCCAAAGAGCGTAAGCAGTTTGGCAGTTCAATCGGTGACTTTCAGGCAATCGAACACAAAATGGTGAATATGGCTGTAGAGATTGACGCAGCAAGACTATTGGTTCACCGTGCAGCCTGGAATAAGGATCAGGGCAAACCTTTTACAAAAGAAGCATCTATGGCAAAGCTATTTGCCTCAGAAATGGCTGAACGTGCCACACTTGATGCCGTTCAAATTCACGGCGGATACGGCTATACCAAAGAGTACCACGTAGAGCGGTTTATGCGTGATGTAAAGCTGATGACCATCGGCGAAGGAACATCAGAAATTCAGCGGTTGATCCTTGCTCGTTTGATTAAAAACGAGCTTGGTTATAACAGTTAATCTGTTTTTTTAGATTCCTTAAGGCCGCTTCATTCACGAAGCGGTCTATGGAATTTAATTTACATTCAATTCTATATCTGCAACAACGATTACAGGTACTTCACTTCTTCTATCAAGGATAAAAAGCTTCCCGTTGTTGTAATTCATAATCTGAATGTTCCAGCCCGGAGTTATTCTATCCCCTGTTTCTAGCTGGCTAAGTTCATCAATTTTTGTATACCCAAGAAAATCGCCCGAATCTATATCAAACAGTGAAACACCCACCTCTTCTGATGAATTGTCATCAATTTTTGCAGTATATAGTGCTAAGTACTTATCACCAACAGCGTGAACACCTATAGCAGTACTGTATACTATTGCAGCAACTGCGCCTCTCGGTGTACCAATTCTAACCGCATAATCGGGTGCATTACCGGCATTAACCTGTTCGTATACCTTTTCAACTTCATTGGAGGATTCAAGGATCATTTTATTCTCCCAATTACTCCCTCCGTAAATATACACCGACCCCTGATATAAAAATGGTGCAACTACTAATCGATCATCAGGCAATATCTCAATTATCCCCGTTTGTGGGCCTCCGACAAATCTTTCTATAAAATAACTATCCAAATCGCCAAATAGAGAAGCATCAGCCACCGATACCCGGTTTTCAGCAAATCCGGATGAAAATACATGAACTAAATTGTCATTCTCAGGCCTTGGTTGATCAGGAATAACCGGCAGCATCCTATATAGCAAAAAGTAATTGCCCGCACTATCAGCTCTACCCATCCATGGTGAAATAATATCTTCAGATGGAGATTTGTGGGTGGCGAGGTGATCTCCCTCTAACGAAAAGGTGCTTGCACGCAGCATAGTTCTGTCAAATACCACCAACTCACCTTCGTTTGAAGAATCAAGAAAGACCACCGAAAGATCTACAAATTC
>PWFZ01000200.1 GCA_003555185.1 Balneolaceae bacterium
CCACGGGCCACTACTGCAGCGTGGCTGGTCATCCCGCCGCGTGTTGTGAGGATTCCCTGGGCTGCCGACATCCCGCCAACATCCTCCGGACGAGTCTCAATTCGAACCAGTATCACCTGTTCATTATTGGCAGCAGCCTCTTCGGCTTTTTCAGAACTAAAAACCACCTTCCCCACAGCTGCCCCCGGTGAAGCGGGCAGGCCTTTGCCGAGAATAGATGTGCCATTTGTTATTTTCTCATCAATCTGGGGGTGAAGAAGCTGGTCGAGATGCCTGGACTCAACCATGCTTTTTACGGCCTTTCTTTTATTGATGAGCCCCTCATTTACCATGTCCGTTGCAATTCGCAGCGCTGCGTGTCCCGTTCGTTTTCCAGTTCGGGTTTGCAACATAAATAGTTTTCCCTTTTGAATGGTGAACTCGATATCCTGCATATTCCCATAATGTTCTTCCAGCTTTTCACCGATTTCCTGCAGGGTTTTATAGCTCTCCGGCATTACGGTCTGCAGTCTGTTGATATCCTGCGGTGTTCGAATTCCTGCCACCACATCTTCGCCCTGTGCATTTATTAAATATTCACCATAAAGTTTTTTCTCACCCGTGGATGGATTTCGTGTAAAGCAGACGCCGGTAGCGGAGTCATCACCCATATTCCCAAATACCATCGCCTGCACAGAAACGGCAGTTCCAAGCCGGCTAGAGATTTGGTGGATTTTCCGGTATTTAATCGCTCGGGCACTATCCCAGGATTCAAAGACTGCATTGATTGCTTTTTTAAGCTGATCTAAAGGGTCGCTTGGAAATGGAGACCCGGTCTCTA
Organism: Balneolaceae bacterium; assembly: GCA_003555185.1. Classification (GTDB taxonomy): domain Bacteria; phylum Bacteroidota; class Rhodothermia; order Balneolales; family Balneolaceae; genus SW132. The sequence goes on from PWFZ01000200.1 coordinate 821, forward strand.
TTTGATAAACATCTTTGTACAGTTCCGTCAGCTCTTTTAGACTCTGAGTGTCGAGATCTGTGTCTTCGTCTGCCCCTTTTCGTTTTTTAAGATCTTCCAGGGTCTCTTCAAATTTATCGTGTGGAATGTTCATTACCACATCGCCAAACATATCAATAAATCTGCGGTAGCTGTCGTAAGCAAATCGCTCGTTCCCTGTATGTTTTGCCAGGGCTTCGACGGTTCGATCGTTGAGTCCAAGGTTTAAAACTGTATCCATCATTCCGGGCATAGAGATGGCTGCGCCTGATCGTACCGAAATTAAAAGTGGATGAGTTGAATCGCCTAATTTAAGGCCCATCTCTTTTTCTATAGACGTAATTCCCTCCTTTATTTCGTCACTCAGACCTTCAGACCATTCACTTCCGTTTGTTGAATAGTAATTACAAGACACGGTTGAGATGGTAAATCCGGCAGGAACCGGTAATCCGATGGATGACATTTCCGCCAGGTTGGCTCCCTTGCCCCCCAACAGATCCTTCATGTTTCTATTTCCCTCTGCGGTACCGCCACCGAATTTGTAAACAAACTTCTCTTTTAAGATTGTACTCATATTTCTCTTGATTAATGATGTAATTTTTCTTGTTATTAAAGTACTAAAATAGTCAATATGATTCAGAAAAGCGCTACCATGGCGTAAATAAATTTTCATATTTGTACGACCTTGTAAGAGTGATGTGCCATCCTTATTATGATCAGGATTTCTAACCTTAGCCTGCAGGATCTTTTATGAAATTTAAAATGCCCCATACGCTCACCCTACTTTTCTTCTTGATGGTGGCGGCCTTAGTTGCCACGTGGGTAATTCCACAGGGAGCTTTTGACACAGAATTGGTTGATGGGCGGGAAGTGGTGCTGCCCGGTACGTTTGAAGTGGATGATGAGGCCGAGTTTTTAAATCCAATCACGCTTTTCACAGCTATTCCCAGGGCTTTTGCAGCTGCGCAGGATATTATTTTCTTCCTTTTTATTATTGGTGGTGTATTGGCTGTAATTCGTAAAACCGGTGCGATTGATGCCCTTCTCGGAAGAATGCTTGAACGCTTTGGTGGCAGGCCGGGCACGTTAATTTTTATTACCATCTTTGTGTTTGCCCTCGCTTCCAGTGCAATGGGAGCTTCGGCAGAATATATCCCGTTTGTATTGATCTTGGCTGCTCTATGTCGAACCATGAAAATGGATACGATGACGGCAGTGGGAATAATCGTGGTTGGATATGGAATTGGATACGGTGCCGCTGCTTTTAATCAATATACTGTAGTTGTGGCTCAGGGAGTCGCCGGTCTGGACACCTACTCAGGGTGGCAGGTACGGATGGGAATACTGATTCCATTTGTGATGATTGGAGCCCACCATGTTTACAGTTATTCGAAAAAAGTCCAGCTCGATCCGGCAACCAGTTTAATGTCGGGGATAGCCCCACCGGAGGCGGGCGCTCCTCCAAAAGATTATCCGGCACTTTCCATGGTGCATGTTGCGGTATTGGTCTCATTTATTGTTGCCCTAGGAACAGCCGTATGGGGAATAGCCACACAAGGATGGTATCTGACAGAACTTGGGGCCGCTTTTGTGATTTTGGGAGTGGTTACGGCTATCATCGGACGAATCGGCCCCAGTATGATGGCCAAAGAGTTTGTGATGGGAGCGAGAGATCTTACCGAAACGGCGCTGTTGGTTGGGGTTGCCCGGGGGATTGCACTCATCATGGAAGACGGGCAGATTTTGCATACTATTGTAAATGCACTTTCTGTGCCACTTGGCACTGTAGGGCCCGAACTGGCTGCGGTTGGGATGATGATCATGCAAACTATTCTAAACCTTTTTGTACCCTCGGGCAGTGGTCAGGCTTTTGTAACCATGCCGCTAATGGCGCCACTGAGTGATATACTTGGAATATCGCGACAGATTGCCGTTCAGGCATTCCTTTTTGGTGATGGATTCGCAAACATGATTGTCCCAACAAACGCGGTACTGATGGGGATCCTCGGAATGGCCGGCGTTCCTTACGACAGGTGGTTCCGATTCTGTCTTCCGTTATTATTCAAATTGCTTGCCTTTGCAGCTGTCTGTATGGTGGGTATGGTGATGTTTGGTTTTTCCTGACTTTAATTTTTAAAACAGTGGCTGTCTTCAGAATTCAGCCACTGTATTCCCCTTGTAAAGCCCATCACTTCGCAACTGTAACGCGAATACCTTTACTCTCCAGATCGCGAATTACAGACGTTGATGTTTTCTCATCCGTAATAATATGCTGAACCTGATCAATATTACAAATTCTGCCAAAACCACGCCTTCCAAACTTTGTATGATCTGCAAGTACAACCGTGTATTGCGTAACATCAATAAACTTCTGATTCAGACTCGCCTCCATTAGGTTGGTAGTGGTTAATCCGTACTCCAGGTCAACACCATCGACACCAAAAAAAAGGATACCGCATATAATATTATTCAAAAACTGCTCTGCGTATGGACCCACAACCGAATTTGCGCTTGGCCGTAAATGTCCTCCGAGCTGAGTAATTTCGATATTGTCGCGACCTGAAAGTGTGAGGGATACATCCAGAGAAGAAGTAATTACATTTATTCTGTTTGTGGGATAAATTTCTTCCGCTAAAGCTGCAACTGTAGTTCCTGACCCGAGAATAATGGAGTCGTTATCGCCAATTAACTTTACGGCCTCTTTGGCTATCACTCCTTTCTCTTTAGCCTGAACCTTTGCTTTTTCCGAAACCGGACGATCACTTGTGTAAGGATTTGAAAGCGTTGCTCCGCCATGAGTGCGGAAAAGTAAATTTTTATCCTCCAAAAGTCTTAAATCCTTCCGGATGGTCACTTCTGAAACAGAAAGCTCATCGCTTAAGTCCTGAACATTCACCTTTTTGTGTTCTTTCAGTTTGTTTAATATTATTTTGTGCCGTTCTGATATACCCATAATTTGCTTTCAATTTTCGTTTTAAAATACAAACCAGTACCATTTCCGCAAAATAACTTTCATAACGAAATAACTCGAAACTATTGAGTGTTGTCAATAAGCTTTAATATTTTATAAAATGGCTTTTTGATGGGTTAATGGCATTTTCGGTCGGTGTCATTTAATTTCGTTTGTATTTCATATACTTTTGCTTTATAATATTATTAGATCATGTTAAAACAGTTTCCACAGCATATATTACAGATATGGACAGAGAAAAAAGATTTAAATACTTAAAAGAGAGCCACGACAAAGTTTGGGATATCATTATCATTGGAGGGGGAGCTACGGGGCTGGGCGTTGCACTGGATTCTGTTTCGCGCGGGTTAAGCACACTGCTTCTTGAACAGTCGGATTTTTCGAAAGGAACATCCAGCCGCAGTACAAAGCTGGTTCACGGCGGAGTACGATATTTGGCACAGGGAAATATTGACTTGGTTCGGGAGGCATTGCGGGAGAGGGGATTATTACAGGAAAATGCACCACATCTTGTCCAAAACGAAGTTTTTGTAATCCCCAACTATACTTATTTCAACAAAATATTCTACTCCGTTGGTTTAAAGACATACGATCTGCTATCCGGAAAACTGAGCCTCGGTAAATCGAAAGGAATCTCGAAGAAGGAGACCATCTCAAGAATTCCCACCATCAAACAAGAGGGATTAAAGGGAGGGGTTGTCTACCATGACGGACAGTTTGATGACTCAAGACTTGCCCTGAATGTTGCACAAACGGCGATGGAGCAGGGTGCCGACATTTTTAATTACATGAAAGTTACCGGCCTTTCAAAAAACGGGGAAGCCATTTCTGGCGTAAAAGCAAAGGATATTGAAACCGGTAAAGAATTTACGTTCAATGGAAAGTCAGTTATTAATGCCACAGGAGTTTTTGTTGATGAGATTATGTCGATGGATAAGCAGGATCACATAAAAACAATCCGGCCAAGCCAGGGCGTACATGTTGTACTCGACAAAGAGTTTATGCCGGGTAAAGACGCTATCATGATCCCAAAGACAGATGACGGGCGCGTGTTGTTTGCCGTACCATGGCACGATAAAGTGGTTGTGGGCACAACAGACACCCTCCTTGATGAGTATAGCTTAGAGCCAACGGCTCTTGAAGAAGAAATTGATTTTATTCTAAGCACCGCAAAAAAATACCTGAATAAAGCCCCGGAAAGAAAAGATGTTAAGAGTGTATTTGCCGGGTTGCGACCGCTGGCAGCCCCTAAAGGCGGGTCCGGTAAAACAAAGGAGATCTCCAGAAGCCATAAAATTATTGAATCTGATTCCGGCCTGATCACTATTACAGGCGGGAAATGGACCACCTTCCGAAAAATGGGTCAGGATACCGTCGATAAAGCGGTGAAAATTCACAAACTGGAAGCTAAGGAGAGCAGCTCAGAGAACATGAAAATACACGGCGCTACAGATAACGTTGATTTCAGTGATCCGCTCTATTTTTATGGAACTGATAGATCCGGCCTTGAAAAATTAACTGATAATAATCCGGGTTTGGGAGATAGAATCAACGAAAATTATCCCTATATAAAAGCTCAGGTGATTTGGGCCGTACGCCATGAGATGGCACGAACCGTGGAGGATTTCCTTGCCCGCAGAGTACGAATCTTGTTTTTAGATGCCCGTGCCGCTATTGATATGGCAGAAACTGTAGCAATATTGATGCAGCAGGAGTTAGATAAAGACAAAAAATGGGCTAAAGATCAAACATCAGAATTTATTAAGCTTGCTAATCGATATTTACTCGAAGAGTACAATCCGACCATTTCCAGTTAACTCACAACTAAAACACTCGTTACCATGGAACAGTATATTTTATCATTGGATCAGGGCACAACCAGTTCCCGGGCCATCGTATTTAATAAGAAAGGAGCTATTGTCTCAACAGCTCAGAAAGAGTTCAGGCAGATTTACCCTAAACCGGGCTGGGTAGAACACGATGCACAAGAGATATGGTCAACCCAGGCGGGTACAGCAGCAGAGGCTGTAGCTTCAGCCGGAATCAATGGAAAAGCGCTTTCAGCAA
>PWFZ01000473.1 GCA_003555185.1 Balneolaceae bacterium
AAACGGCGATGATCTGCCATGTCATCATCCTTCAAAATTTCATCAATCTCTCTTGGTTTAGGAAGTTCGCTTACTGAATTGATTCCAAAATGCTTCAGGAAGTGAACGGTGGTTTTATATAGCAGTGGCTTACCCGGTGAGTCGGCTCTTCCTGATACTTTAATCAGCATTTTCTCCATCAACTGACGTAAAATATATCCCGAGTCCACCCCACGGATCTGATCCACTTCGGGTTTTGTAATTGGCTGACGATAGGCAACAATAGCCAGCGTTTCAATAGCTGACTGAGATAGTTTACGGTAGGCATTTTCGTGCTGAAAAATGCTGAGCCATGGATGATATCGAGGCTGAGTAGTGAAGGTAAACCCACCACCGGTCTCTTCAATTCTAAATGACAAATCATTCTCCTCGTATCGCACATTCAGTTGACTGACAATCGTGGTGATGGTATTTCTGTCGAGCTCCAGCTCCTCTTCACTTTCCCGTACTATTTCGGAAAGTTTTTCCCAGCCAATTGGTTCCGGACTAGAAAAGATAAGTGCTTCAATAACGGCCGTTAAACGGGTTCCATCAACAAAACGGTAATCGAGCATCGGCAATCAGATATGAGATAAGAAATTTAGTTCGGGACAAAGATAGCGATGAAAAATCAAAAGTAAAATTAGCGTCTGTAGCAAATCAGCGTATGTTCGTCTTTTCGGATCACGCGATAACCAAACAGGTGAAAGATATCTTTAACAAAAAACCGAGCGACACGAAGATCAATCCAAAACGCATGGCCACTCTTAACGTGCACTCCGGGCAGAAACCTCAACAGTTTGTGAACAAAACTTTTACGAAGGTATGCTGACAATTTTAGCCAAATCGGCGACACTTCCCTTATAATTAAAAATCCATCCCGGCCTTTTTTTTGATAGAGAGGCATAAATATCCGGCCCCAAACGGGCGCTTCTATCCACCCACCGTTTTCTTTTGCCAGACGGTCACCTTTTTCAACTTTATCGAAATTTTGAAAACCACTGACCATTTCAAACTTTTTCGAGTCTTCGACAATTTTGTGGTACTTCACCTGATAATAGGAGTCCGGAAGGTCCGGGTGGATATTAAGTACTTCCTCGTACCTGAGCACCTCCGCTTCGGAAAGCCGATGAATCTCTAACCAATGAATTGTAAGCCAAAGAAACGCACGGCTTCGATCTATCGATGCTTCATTCGTATGTGCCCCTGCTTCAAACCCGATCGACTGGTGACCAAGGTTATTTATATAGCTGAGTAGAGTTCCGCGAATGTTTTCTTCAAACCCAAGAATCTGTGGAACCGGAAATTTACGGGCCAGTTTCCGATTTGCAAGGGTATCGTTTATCAGAATAAATGCACAGCTTTCTGCTGAAGTAGTATGCAGATCAACAAATATAAAACGGGAAGCATCTTGCTTATGTTTCTTGAAAATCCACTCCAGTGAATTTTTAATTTCAAGGCTTTCCTGGTGCTCAACGGAGTGGATAGTTGTATCTGATGGATTATACTGATTTTTGTCAAATCCGGTTTCCCAAATTCGGTTCAGGTCGGTATCCACATATCTCACGCCTAGTTCAAGCGCTTTCATATTTCCTGTAATCGCGTAAATATTTCCCTTTAAGGATTCATTTCTGTTTTGGAGTGTTTCCGCTACGTGGTCTACCGCGTGAACACCGGCCGTTTCATTTCCATGAATCCCGGCAAATATGATAAGTACAGGCCCGTTTTGATCACCGGATACAGACCACCGTACTCTTTTTGTGTCGCGAATAAGTAATTCTCTGGTCTCAGTTTTTTGCATTCGAGGTTTTCTTAATCTTGCTCCAGATAGTTTTTGTATCCTTATCAGTTATAATTCCTATTAATTTGTTCTTTTCTACCACGGGCAGGCAACTGATCTTTTCATCAATCATAAGCAGCATGGCAAATTTTATATCGTCATCGGGTCCGACTGTAATGGGATTTTTATCCATTATGTCAGCCGCTGTGCCCTGATTTGAATCATCATTGCTATCAAGATAATGAATCAATTTCCTTTTAGTAATGATTCCTTTCAACTCTCCGGCCTTATCCTCAACGGGGATATGGTTAATGCTTCCCCATTCCATAATCTTTAAAATCATTTCAGCAATATACTCTTCAGAAACGGTGATTAAGTCCGTACTCATCACATTGCTAACGCTGTCGTATTGAATTTTTACTGATTCAGCTTCTTCCAGTGTGGCAACTTCCCATTCGTCCACCGTTTTGCCGGATCTGTTTCGGTTCGAAATTAGTGCGGTAAGTATAACGGAGGCTTCTTCCCTTCCATATTTTTCTTTTAGTTTCCGATAGCTGCTCACCATCCAACGAGCTCCCGTAGCTTTTTTAGCAGTTCGTTTTTGGATAATGCCAAGGTATTTTTTGATATCTTTTTCATCCACATTCATTTTACTCAGCCCTTCGTGCGCAATCGGCAAAAGTTTTTCAAGAATCAGTCTTTCTGCAGATATCAGCTCTCCCTCCCAAACCATTCCACTTTGGATACCCCACATGGCAGCCTTATAGAAATTCTCCCGGGCTTCCTGAAAATCAATATTTTTCCAGTTACCTGTGTAGTTTTCAGGCATATTTGACATCAACCCCGACCAAAAGGCATGGTTAGCAATTTCGTCCGTTATTGTGGGGCCGGACGGCAGATACCGGTTTTCAATCCGCAGGTGTGGTTTTCCTTCCGAGAGTCCATAACAAGCCCTGTTCCATTTATAGATCGTTCCGTTGTGAAGTTGTAAAGCATCTAGTTTCGGTATCTTCCCTTGTTCAAGTAAATCCAGTGAATCTTCTTCAATATCTATTAAAAATAATATGGTGTGACGGGCAATATCATTTTTAAATACATCTCCTGCATTTTCAATCCATCGGTTCCCGAATGAAACCCTGTGAGCCCTCTCTCGCAAATGGAATCCTTTACTTCTCGTATCTATGCTTTGCTGAAAAAGTGCAATGCGGGTTTCTTCCCAAAGCTGTTTGCCCAATAGTAGCGGTGAATTTGCGGCAACCGACAAAACCGGTCCGGCGAGCATTTGAGACCAATTATAAGCATCCGCAAAATTTTCGGGCTGAACCTGATAGTGGCACTGAAAACTAGTGTTACAGGCTTCGAAAAGGATATTGTTATGAGTGATCAACAGTTCATCTACACCTAAAATGTTAAGCTCAAAATCGTGACCGCGTAGTTCAAGGATCACTTTTGCAAGTTCTTCATATCTCAGTTTGGGCGTCATATATTTCATCTGAACCGCCCTGTAATCAATTGAGGGTAAGATCCCTACCAAGATTATATGTTCTTCGAAATCAGAAGCAGCCTTTTCTGCTTTGGCCAGAAGTGTGCGCAACTGATTTTCCATTTGTGAAAAACATTTGCCTTTTAAAACAATTGGATCGAGGTTAATTTCCAGATTATATCGGGCCAGCTCAGGTGTGAAATGTGAGTCATTCACTTTTTGGAGTACCTCAAGCGCATGAAGCGATGGCTTATAATGTTTATCCACTAAGTAAAATTCCTGTTCAGCTCCGATCCTTGTTACCCCGGTTTCAAACTGACCGTCGGCAAGCATTTTATCAATCGCCTCCACATCGTGCAGTAGATGGATAAGAAATTTTTTCCGGGATTCTGTATCTCTCGCAATAGATATATGATGACTGCCCATTTCTTTTGATTTTTTTGATTAATGGTTACTCTCTATTTTTCTTTTGACTCAGCCTGCTTTCAGTTGCCTTTATCGTTATGCATATGTTTCAACAGCCGCTTGGTGATCGTCATATAGTTTTGCTCTGTAATGATTCCAACAAGTCTGTTATTTTTAACAACAGGCAGACACCCGATCTTTTGGCTATCCATAATATCAATCGCTTCCAGTATGGATGCTTCAGGATGAATAGTAATCGGGTTTTTAATCATTACATCATCCACAGAAGTACTCGACTCCCCATTTTCATGGATGATGTTATTGTATTCCCTAAACACCATCCTCATGCTAACAAGGCCCACCAGATGCTTGCTGTCATCCTCTACCGGTACATAACGAATTCGACGCCAGTTTATCAGATTTGCCACAAGTTCCAGGATGTCATCCTTTTGAACAGTGAACAGGTCTGTGGTCATAAATTCTTCTACAAGCAAAGATGATGGCTGCCACATCTCCATATCGTCAACTTTTGCCAGCCCCCATTTATGCGCCGGCTCCCCTTTACTTTGATTTTTGATCATCGCATTGGTCGTTGCCGTCAATGCCTGCTCGCGCGTTACGGATTTTGAAAGGGAGTTATACGATTTAATGGACCAGTAACTTCCCGTTTGCCCTACTTCAGTCCGTTCTTTGATGATGTCCAGATAACTGGTGATGTCGCCATCATCAACCCCAACATTTTTGAGTCCCTGTTTGGCGAGTGGCAGCAATTCATTACATATCAGATCAACAGCCGTATAATTAGAGTCGTTTGTCCAGCGAAATTTAGTGTCGAGACCCAGCTTAGATGCCGCAAAAAAGTTCATTTTAGCATCATCAAAGTCCAGAACGTTTCGAATATCAGGATATTCATCATCCATACCATTTAACAGGCCCAGCCAAAATGCAGCATTTGCAATTTCATCGGTTACTGTAGGACCGGATGGAAACACGCGATTTTCAATTCTAAGATGCGGCTTTCCATTGCTGATTCCATAACAGGGGCGATTCCACCGATATACCGTCCCATTGTGAATCTGCAGAGCCCGCAACTCCGGAACCTTTACTTCCTTCATCAATGCTTCTACATCTTCATCTACATCGGAGCTTAATATTACACGGTACCTTGCAATATCTTCCTGATAAATTTCCAGAATGCTATCTTTCAGCCACTGGTTTCCAAAAGTTACACGCGGACTTGAATCCCTCAGATGATCCCCCACCTGCCGTGTATCCACTGATTGATGGAAAAGAGCAATTCTTGTTTCACTCCAAAGTCGTTTCCCAAAAAGAAGGGGAGAATTTACGGCGCTCGCCAGAACAGGTCCGGTTATGGCCTGAGCCAGATTATATTTGTTCACAAAATCATCGGGGTTCACCTGCAGATGCACCTGAAATCCGGTATTACAGGCTTCAAGCAGGGGCGTATCAAACCGCATGAGAAGCTCATCAGCACCCTGTATTCTTAAATCGTACTCATCCCCCCGTAGTTTATTTATAGCGTCGCACAGCGCACGATACCGGGGAAGCGGAGTCAGATTTGATATGTCCAGATCCGATTTACGAATGGTTGGCAACACACCGGCGAGAACAATATCGCCATCCAATTTCTTCACAGCCTTTCGAACAACATCCAGCTTATCCTGAATATTTCTCTCCATCTGTGAAAGGCACTTTCCCTTAAACAGTAGTGGATCCAGATTTACTTCCAGATTAAATTTTGCCAGTTCTGTTGTAAAACTATTATTGCCCATCCCTTCAAGCAACTCCATGGCAATGGGCGCCGGCTTCGCATTTTTATCGATCAAACAAAGCTCCTGCTCTGCTCCGATTCGGATGTTATCAATTTCAAACCAACCCTCATCCAGCATTTTGCCCATTGCCCGAACATCCCTCAACAAATACTTCAGGAATTTCTGAGATTGCTCTTTGCTTTCAGGTAATTTTACTCGCTCGTCGCCCATAGATTTTATATTTGAGTGGTAAAGTTAAATAATTGAATAATTGAAGCGTAAAGCAAGTACTAATTAAGTAGATAAAGTTCGCCTGAGTATCGTATTATTAATTGTTCTCATATTTTCTGAATTCTCACTACTCTAACTCTATGGCCCCCAAATATAAAATTTTA
>PWFZ01000129.1 GCA_003555185.1 Balneolaceae bacterium
CTGAAGTCGATCCGTCTGACTTTCCATTTTATCTAATCGTATTACCCCGCAATTCTCAGCACTAAAAGATGTTCCATCGATTGTTAGCACAGCAAAGCCGGTAGTTCGTGACCCAGGATCTATACCAAGAATTTTACGTGCCATATTATTGCAAAGTAACTCTTAAGAATTTAGATAAACTATCTATCCAATTGTATTTTATTCCTTATCGCCGTACAGCTTCAAAAGTCCGTCAATCATCTCTTCAGATATTCCGGAAGTTACAAATCCACCATCGTGATACAGATTTTGCATCGTTACTTTTTTGGTAAGATCCGAAAACAGCGTCACACAATAATCCGCACACTCATCGGCGCTTGGATTGCCAAGAGGGGCAATTTTTTCGGCAAAGGTGTACATCCCATCAAACCCTTTAATACCAGAACCAGCAGAGGTTTTTGTGGGCGCTTGTGAAACAGTATTTACACGAATTCCTTTCGATGCCAGACGACTGCCATAATTTCTTGCTATGCTCTCTAGAAGAGCCTTCGCATCGTTCATGTCGGAATATTTAGAAAAAATACGCTGCGCACCAATATAGGTTAGTGCAATAACACTCCCCCCATCATTCAGAATGTTCTCTTTTTCTGCAAAATGAAGAACTTTATGCAAAGAAATGGCCGAGATATCAAGCGTTTGGCTAAACCAGTTATAATTTAAATCGTTGTATTCTTTCTTTTTACGAATGTTTGGCGACATTCCAATGGCATGCAGTATAAAATCAACACTTCCCAATTCATCTTTTACCTGCTTCATCATTTTTTCCACTTCTTTTTCATCCGACACATCACAGGGGATGATTGGGGCATTTGTTTCTTCGCTTAATGCATCGAGTGTTCCCAGCCGAAGGGCAATAGGTGCATTCGAAAGAACGAATTCTGCTCCTTCGCGCTTGCAGGCCAGCGCAATCCTCCAGGCAATGCTACGTTCATCCAGCGCACCAAAAATAATACCTTTCTTTCCTTTTAATAATCCATACCCTTTAGATTCAGACATAAACAGACTTGTGTGTTTTTTAAATTGATTTAGAAAATATGCACTGAAAATAACACCAAAACCAATCAGTTCGAAATAGGAAGTTAAAGGTTTTAGATATGGCTTATCCATAATCAAAGAAAGTACATAAACTCATCCTTTTCGCTTTTTAAACTCTCTAACTGAATGTTCAGGATTTAATTACGGTATATACGAAAAATTATCCACATTGCATGTTGATAAGATGAATGGTTGTCCGTATTTTTGAAGACTCTGCACTTGCACATATATACTTATTACTTATTGACTCGTTATGTTTGAAGATTTGTCTTCTAAAATAGAATCCGCCGTTCAGTCGCTGAAGGGTAAATCCAGGATCACGGATGTCAACATCGCCGAAACGGTGCGTGAGATACGTCGTGCTCTGCTTGATGCAGATGTAAATCTGGAAGTAGCTCGTAAATTTACCGATGACGTAAAAGAACGCGTTATGGGAGGCGGAGTGCTAACCAGTGTAAATCCGGGCCAGCAATTTACAAAAATCGTCTTTGACGAGATGGTAACTATTTTGGGTGAAGAGAGAGTTGATTTAAATGTCGCTCAAAAACCACCCACTGTTATTTTAATTGCAGGCCTACAGGGATCTGGTAAAACAACTTTTGCCGGCAAACTCGCCCGTTATTTAAAATCGGAGAATAATCGCAATCCTATTATTGCTGCTGCTGATGTTTATCGCCCTGCGGCCATCAACCAGTTAAAAACTCTGGCTGAATCTATAAGTGTTCCTGTCTATTCTATTCAGCAAAAAGATCCAGTTCGCGTAGCCCGCGAAGCTGTATCTATGGCAAAAAGCCTTGCTCTCGATACTGTTATAATCGATACCGCAGGCCGCCTCCATGTTGATGAAAAGATGATGGATGAGGTTGAACAGATAAAAAAAGCAGTTGAACCTGATGAAATTCTTTTCGTGGTTGATTCCATGACCGGCCAGGATGCTGTGAACACCGCCAAAGCCTTTAATGAACGAATTGATTTTGACGGCGTTGTTCTAACCAAGCTAGATGGTGACACCCGCGGCGGAGCCGCCCTTTCAATTCGATCTGTAGTTAATAAGCCAATCAAATTCATGAGTACAGGAGAGAAGCTGGACGCTCTTTCTCCTTTTTATCCCGACCGGCTGGCACAACGAATTTTAGGCATGGGTGATGTAGTTTCTCTTGTAGAAAAAGCCCAGCAACAGTTCGATGAAGAGCAGGCTGATAAACTGCAGAAAAAAATAAAATCTGATAAGTTTGATCTTGAAGATTTTCTTGACCAGATACAGAAAATCAAAAAGATGGGTAATGTTTCAGATTTAGTGGGAATGATTCCCGGTGCTGATAAAGCGATGAAGGATGCTGATTTCAGTGATGAATCATTTAAGCCGATTGAGGCGATAATCCGATCTATGACACCCGAAGAACGACACGATCCGAATGTTTTGAACGGCAGCCGCCGAAGAAGAATTGCCAAAGGGTCTGGAACAACTGTTCGCGAAATAAACGAACTCATGAAGCAGTTTACAGAGATGAAGAAAATGATGAAAACAATGTCGAAAATGAACAAAATGGGCCGTGCCATGGAAGGGCTCAAAAATCTGCCCTTTGGCAAGTAAAAAGCAAATTAAACACACAAACCAACCTGGAGTAAATCATTGATTACGTTACGTCTACAAAGAAAAGGAAGAAAAAAGAGACCATACTACCACATTGTAGTAGCTGACAGCCGCGCGCCACGTGATGGCCGAATAATTGAACAACTTGGACGTTTTGATAATGTGAGTGAAAACAAAGAACTCACATATGATGAAGAACGAATTATCCACTGGTTGAAAACAGGCGCTCAACCCAGCAACACGGTTCGGAATATCCTTAAACATGAAGGTATTCTGTACAAAATGCATTTAATAAGATGGGGAAAAAGCGAAGAGGAGATTGAATCTGCGTTAACAGAATGGCGCGAAGCCCGGGAAGCTAGATCTGCCGAAGACAGTGCCAGCCGTAAAGCTCAACAAAAAGAGCTTCTGAAAGCAGAAGAGCAAGCCTATAAAAAACAGGTTGAAGAAAAAGCTGCAGCGGCTGCTAAAGAACTTGAAAAGAAGAAAGCTGAAGAAGCCAAGGCTAAAGAAGAAGAAGAAAAAGAAAAAGCTGCTAAAGAAGCTGCTGAATCTGAAGCGAAAGCCGATACTGAAGAAGATGTAAAATCTGAATCAGCTGACGAAAGTAAAGAAGCAGAAGCTACTGAAGCGAAGAAAGAATCTGAAGAAAAACCAGAAGAAGAAACTACCGAAGTAAAATCAGATTCCGAAGAACAGGAAAAAACTGAGGCAGCAGTAGAAACCAAAGCCGAACCTGAAGCAAAAAAAGAGGAAACTGACGAAGCGAAAGCCGAACCTGAGAAAGATAAGGTTGAAGCGAAGGACGATTCTGAAGAAAAAACTGAAGACAAAGAAGAATCCAAAGAGGAGCAGGAAACTAAAAAGGCTGAAACAAAGGATGAGGCTGAAGAAGAAAAAGCTGAAGACAAGAAGTCTGAGGCAGAAGAAGAGTCTGCTGAGAAGAAATCTAAAGACGATGACAGCACTCAGGTATCAACGGATATGAATGCTAACGAAGCGATTGATCACATTAAAGATACACCGCTTGCAGAATTGGAAGGATTTGTTACCGAAGAGGAAGACCGTGTAACCGTTCAGCGTGCATGGGAAAGTAAACAGTCTGAAGAATAAAGCTTAACTTTTGCCGGAGATAACATGACATCCCGGTTTAATGAAATAGGCCGTATTGGCCGGGCACGCGGACTTGAAGGTTGGGTTCGTTTTTTGCCTGAACCAAATGTGACTATCGATTTTTTTTCAACATCTGCTATCGTTTACATTAAAAATGAACGATCGGGTTTCCAGCCTTTACGCGTGGTAGATCATTACGCAGAGGAAAAAAAGAATCAACTATCGTTCTTTGTAAAATTTGATATGATCACCGATCGCACATCTGCTGAATCGCTTAGGGATAAAGCCCTTTTCTCAGATCAGTTTAATCCTGACGAGGAAATGTCAGAAGAATCAACAGATTCTGAGTTGGATACGACTGGCTATGAAATCCGATCTGGTTCTGTGGTTTATGGACATGTGCTGGATCTTATTCAAAATCCGGCTCATTACATTCTTGAAGTAAAAACAGAGTATGGAGCATTACTTATTCCTTATGTTGAAGAATATGTAGAGCGTGTAGATCATGATAAGCAAATTATCTTCTGTCAAAACCTGGATCAGTTAATTGATGATTGATATGCTTCGAATCGACATAATATCCGCAGTCCCCGATCTGTTGCACAGCCCTTTAAATCACAGCATTGTAGGCAGAGCACGACAGGATAAGCGTGTAGATATTATAATCCATGATCTGCGAGAGTATTCAGAGGATAAACATCGTAAAATTGATGATTATCCCTACGGAGGAGGAGCAGGAATGGTGCTTACACCACAACCGATTTTTTCCTGTATAGAGCATTTGAAAAACGAACGCAAATATGATGAAATTATCTTCACCGCTCCTGATGGAGTTAGATTTGAGCAAAAACACGCTAATCAGCTCTCCATCAAACAGAACATAATATTTCTTTGCGGTCACTATAAAGGTGTTGATCAGCGAGTCAGGGATGAACTGATAACCCGCGAATTTTCTATTGGAGATTATGTGCTAACCGGCGGAGAACTTCCTGCCCTCGTAATGACAGATGCAATCGTACGCCTGATACCGGGTGTAATTGGAGATGCGGAAAGTGCACTCTCCGACTCGTTTCAATCCGGTTTGCTTGAAGGTCCTGTTTATACACGACCGTCTGATTTTCGGGACAGAAGCGTTCCAAAAATATTAAGATCGGGTGATCATAAAAAAATTGAACAATGGAGACTCGATCAGTCTATTAAACAAACAAAAGGACGACGACCAGATCTTTACAAAAAATTTAAAAAGAATAACTAACGCCAGTAAAAAGGAATAAAACAATGGATAAACTGAGATTAATAGAACAAACTGTAATGCACGATGACCTGCCGGAATTTGTAGCAGGTGATACCGTAAATGTTCACTATCGTGTGCGTGAAGGCGAAAAAGAGCGTATTCAGCAGTATGTGGGCGTCGTAATAAACGAACGTGGCAGCGGTGCGAATAAAACGTTCACCGTTCGTAAGATGTCTGGCAACGTAGGGGTTGAGCGTATTTTCCCACTGTACTCTCCTTTCATTGCAAAAATTGAAGTAAAGAAAAGAGGAGATGTACGCCGTTCAAAACTGTTCTATCTGCGTGATCGAACCGGTAAATCAGCTCGTATTCGTGAGAAAAAAGCTGTTGAACCAGCTAAGGAAAAAAAATAATTCACTAAACGGATTTTAAATACACAAGTCCGTTCTTTTTCCATATAAATGACAGATGATCCTGCTTGCGGGTGAATTATACTAATATCCATAAATTATCTTTATCATGAATTTAATACTGTTTGGCCCTCCGGGAGCAGGTAAAGGTACTCAGGCCAAAAAAATAAAAAATCACTACAACATTCCTCATCTCTCTACTGGTAATATTTTTCGATATAATATCAAAAATGAAACCGAGCTTGGTAAAAAGGTAAAATCCATTCTTAATGACGGCAAGCTTGTAC
>PWFZ01000114.1 GCA_003555185.1 Balneolaceae bacterium
ATAGAGAGGGACATAGGGGGAGTCGGGACAAAAAACCTGAATTATTTAAGCGGATTTTAGGCCAGAGATCCTTGCCAAAACACTTGCACAAGTGGATACTTGCGCTATTTTGTGCGGCGGTTTCCCACAAACCCGCCACGCATCAAGGTGCAAGCACGCTTGAAGGAGGCTCAACTATCTTTTGCGGGGTTTAATCTCGCCACCAATACGTGAAAAGCTTAAATAATTCAGACGTTGAATCCCTCTCTATATCGATAGAGAGGGACATAGGGTGAGTCGGGACAAAAAACCTGAATTATTTAAGCGGATTTTAGGCCAGAGATCCTTGCCAAAACACTAGCACAAGTGGATACTTGCGCTAGTTTGTGCGGCGGTTTCACTATCTTATGCGGGGTTGCGCTATTTCAGATTCGGGGGTTACGTAATCTAAATACTCGTTCCGTCCGGTATTACGCCGTTTTTGGGGATGATTACGATTCCGTCGACCACATAGTAGTTGTCATATTTTCCATCTTCTAAATGAGATCCGCCTTCAATTTTTACGTCATTACCAATTCTGGCATTTTTGTCCACAATGGTTCTGCTTAAATAACAGCGCTGACCAATTCCCATTAATGGTCTGTCCCGGGTTTGATTTTTAAAGTCTTCGTCCGTAGTGAAATAGTCGTTCCCCATAATTACGGAGGTTTCAATGGTTGACCCCTTCCCAATTCGGGAGCGAATACCGATAACGGATCTTTCGATCCTGCTCGCTTCAATCAAGCAACCTTCTGATATAATCACTTTTTCCAAAGCAGTGCCGGCAAGTTTTGAGGCCGGTAATAATCGGGCACGGGTAAATATTTGCTGCTCATCATCATAGAGATTAAACTCAGGTACTGTTTCTGTAAGCGCAAGATTAGCCTCAAAAAACGACTTAATCGTTCCTATATCCGTCCAGTATCCATTAAAAGCGTAGCTGCAAACTTTTGTCCCTTCATCAATGGCTTTGGGAATAATCTCTTGCCCGAAGTCTGTTGCATCAGGATTTTCTTCAAATAAACGTATAAGGTCTTTTTTGTTAAAGACGTAGATCCCCATGGAAGCGAGATAATTCTTGCCTTTACTTTTCATCTCTTCCCCGGTATCTGATGACCATTTCTCTAATTCATCAGCCGAGGGCTTTTCCACAAAACTGTCGATCATCCCCTGCTTATCTGTCTTCATGATGCCAAATCCCGTGGCATCTTCAGCAGTAACGGGAATGGTGGCCACTGTTAAATTTGCCTTGCTCTTTTTGTGATTCTCCAATACTTCACGAAAATCCATCCGGTAAAGCTGATCTCCCGAAAGAATCAACACATGTTCGTAATCGTGCTTGGCCATGTGATGAATAGACTGGCGAACAGCATCAGCCGTACCCTGAAACCAGTTCTGACTTTTCGGTGTCTGTTCCGCAGCAAGGATATCTACAAAGCCCCGGCTGAATGCATCAAAATTGTATGTGTTTTTTATATGCCTGTTCAGCGAAGCGGAGTTAAACTGAGTGAGAACATAAATTTTTCGAATCCCCGAATTCAGACAATTCGATATGGGAATATCAACCAATCGATATTTTCCTGCGACAGGAACGGCAGGTTTACTTCTGTGGCCGGTTAATGGATGAAGACGAGTACCCCTTCCGCCCCCTAAAATGATAGCTACTGTTGATTGTTTCATGATACAGGTTTTTTTGGTTGTATCGATTTATATAGATGAATGTACTTATCTGTAGATGATGACCATGAAAAATCAAGTTTCATCACGTTTTCACGGCATCTACTAAACAACTCTTTTTTGTCATATAATTCAACTCCTCGTTTAATAACTTCCAAAAAAGGTTCGGTGGCAAACTCTTCAAAAACAAGTCCGTACCCTTCTTTCTCGTCAAGATCGATTACGGTATCAGCCAGACCGCCAATTTTTCGCACTACAGGGATGGTTCCGTACCTCATGGCATAAAACTGATTGAGTCCGCAGGGTTCAACCCGCGAAGGCATCATCAAATAATCACTGCCTGCATAGATTTGATGTGCCAGCCCTTCATTATACTCCAGCCTGCTGTCGAAATAGCCAACATATTCACTTTCCATTTTTTTGAACAGAGTATGCAATGAAGGGTCACCGGTTCCTAAAACCAAAAACGACGCCTCTACTCCTTCTTCATGACAGCGTTCAATTAATTCCGGAATCAGATCAGCTCCCTTTTCGAGAACCAGTCTGCCTATAAAAGAGAACAGAGGTCGTTTTTCGTTTAGATTAAATATCTTGCACAGCTCTTTCTTGTTCGCCTTCTTCCCTGATTTTATCGTTTTAACCGTATAGTTTTTCGGCAGATAGGAATCCTTTTCGGGATCCCAAACATCCACATCAATCCCGTTTACAATTCCAATGGTTTTTTGCTCTTCCTGCTGCAACAGCAATTCCAGTCC
Source organism: Balneolaceae bacterium (assembly GCA_003555185.1). GTDB lineage: Bacteria > Bacteroidota > Rhodothermia > Balneolales > Balneolaceae > SW132. The sequence goes on from PWFZ01000114.1 coordinate 2,451, forward strand.
GTGACAATAGTGGAGTAACTCCTCCATGTACCCTTCCGATACAGTGGTAACCCGCCAGGCAGATTTAATACCTGCAGCCAGACAGTTCATGGCACCATCCCAATCAAGCATTCCTACCCGCTCCAGATTAAAAGCAGGTAAATAGGAATAATTCTCGCTACTATATTTCCCCTGATACTCTCCGTTATGAATGGTTAACACCGAAGGAATATCCCGGAACTTTTCGAAACGAAAGCACTCTTTCATCATGAAGGGTATTAAACCGGTATGATGATCGTGGCAGTGAATGACATCCGGGGGCGCATCCAGAGAGTGCAGCCATTCGAGTGCGGCAATTTGGAACGTAAAGAAGCGTTCCATCTCATCCCAGTACGCATGGCCTGACCATGGATCGGTATAAACTCCGGCCCGATCGAACCGTCCCGGTATATCCACCAGATATAATTCAAACCCAAGCACTGACTTTTTCACCCTATGCACAGTAAATGGAACAATATCCGCTCCGAATGGGGCCTTGCCTTCGTAAATAAAATCTGAATCAGCTTTTTTCAACCATTCAGTTTTGTAGTTTGGAAGAATAACAGTGGCTTTATGACCGGCTCTGTTTAGATATTTGGGCAGTGCACCAACAACATCGCCCAACCCTCCTGCTTTTGCGGCCGGATAACATTCAGCTGATATATGGATAATGTTCATTGTATATTTTGCAACTATTTAATAATTACTGCGTAATTTATGCCGGATTTCACTTAGTCACTTCAATAGTGCTCAAATATGTTTTTTTATAGATAAGGGAATTACGCAAAAGATTCACCTACATGAAACTATTTAATAGAGATTAAACAAGTTTAAAGTATTTCATATGTCGGATAGTACCACCATTCAGGTGAAGAACCTGAGCAAAACCTTCGGTAAAACAAAAGCTGTACAGAACGTATCGTTTGATGTTCAAAAGGGCAGAATATTTGGTTTACTGGGTCCAAACGGAGCCGGTAAAACAACCACCATTCGGATGATCAACTATATCATTCCGGTGGAACAAGGCGCCATAACAATCAATAATTTGCCTGTCAGCCCTAAAACGCAGAAACTTATCGGCTACATGCCGGAAGAGCGCGGATTGTATAAGAAAATGAAGGTTGGCGAACAGCTGATCTACCTTGCCCAATTGAAAGGGTTGAGTATTGGTGAGGCAAAGGAGAAAATACGTTACTGGCTGGGACGTTTTAATGCTTTGGACTGGAATCAAAAAGTAGTGGGCGAATTGAGTAAGGGGATGAGTCAGAAGATTCAGTTTATCGCCACCATCGTGCACGATCCCGATATTTATATTTTTGATGAGCCCTTCAGTGGATTGGATCCCATTAACAGCGAGCTGTTAAAAGAGATTATCATTGAGCTGCGTGAAAATGGAAAAACAATCCTCTTTTCAACTCATAGAATGGAGCAGGTAGAACAAATGTGTGATGATATTTGCCTGTTTAATAACGGAAAAGTGGTGCTGACCGGCAACCTCAGGGAGATCAAAAAGAACTTTGGTAAGAATACCGTGATCATAGAATTTCAGGGTGATGGGAGTTTTCTGGATGATCTGGAAAATGTGAGAATCAACAACCGATCAACCAATTTTGCAGAAATACGAATTCTCGATTCACAAAGTCCACAGGATATTTTGAAGAAAGCGATCAGTCATGCCGAAATTCACAAATTTCAACTGGTAGAGCCCTCACTGAATGAGATATTTATTTCAACTGTAGGTGAAGATAACATCAAAGTACAAGAGGAAGCATAAGATGAATTGGAGACAGGTTTTTTTAGTACTGAAAAGAGAATATCTGACACGGGTAAAAAGCAAAGGCTTTATTGCCGCTACCCTTCTTGTACCCATTGGATTTATCGCCATCTACGGTATTGGTATTTTGGTTGTGGTATGGGAAAGCGATGTAACTTACCAGATTGGGATTAAGGATGACACCTCTCAAATTGTTTCAAATTTACATGAACAGTCACCCGAACAATATCTTGACTATTCAGACCTTTCCATAGATTCGCTTCGTACCCTTGTTCAAACCGAAGAGATCACCGGGTATGTACACATTAAAGAGGAGAATATCACTGAGAATGTACCTCTTGAATTGATTTACGGCGGTTCCGGGGGGATGACACTCCTGGCATCCATTCGGTCGGATATGCGTGATGTATTCAGGCAGGAGCAGCTGAGACGGGCGGATGTATCTCAGGAAGTACAGGATATTTTTGCCACGAGAATCACCATGGATACCCGCAGACTTTCTCCCGAAGGAGAAGAGACGGAAGATGATACGGCATTTCTATCCGGTGTAGGTTTTGTGATGGGCTTTGTGATCTTTGGAGCTATTTTCGGTTACGGGGGATATATAATGCGGGGGGTAATCGAAGAGAAAACCAATCGTATTATTGAGGTTATCACTTCATCAGTGAAACCCATTGAACTGCTGACCGGAAAAATGGCCGGGGTTGGCGCACTGGCGATTACACAAATTGGTATCTGGCTGGTCACCCTCGTTGGACTGGCCATGCTTGCCGCACCGATTCTATCAAGCTTTATGGGCGCACAGGGAGGTGAACTTGCAGCAGCTGAATCTATGGCAGAACATACGGACATCCCGCTTATTACCAGTATTCCAACTATTGAAACATCGTTAATTATCTATTTTGTTGTTTTTTTCCTGCTTGGATACCTGTTATACAGTTCGCTATTTGCAGCTGTAGGATCTGCCGCTGACTCCGAAACGGATACCCAGCAGCTGATGCTGCCCATTATGGCGCCAATATTTATCGCCTACTTCATTCTTTTTCAATCCTCCCGAAACCCTGAAAGTACGATCTCGGTGGTGGGATCCATTATTCCGTTCTTTGCCCCTATTGTGATGATATCGAGGATTGCCATCAGTGATGTCCCCTTCTGGCAAATTGGTCTATCGATCTTTTTGATGGTACTTACCTTCATGGGAACCATGTGGCTAAGTGCAAAAATCTACAAAGTGGGAATATTAAGCTATGGTAGTTCAGCCGGATTTAAAGATCTCTTCAAATGGATTCGGCAGTAACCCCGCAAAAGATAGCGCAAGGGTCTCCCTTGTGCTGGTGTTTTTCCAGTCCCGAATCCGTTTCGGGGCTCCTATTTTTGGCAATGAGCCAATCCTCAGGCAAAACCCATTCGGCAGCAGAGCTGCGAAAGAGGAGTACCGCAGCAGAGCTGCGGTACCAGATTTGGGATA